>CAYNGE010000033.1:0-11898 GCA_964396865.1 uncultured Planctomycetales bacterium | reverse complement strand
GGTATTTAAATTACCGGGCTGCCAGCCGTCGATCCACGGGCTTTCCGCCCACCACTCTCTGTTATTGGAAAGTTTCAAAGGGTCATCCGTAGTCAAAGCCTGATCTTCAAACCCCATCGGGAAAATATGCAGTTTTATTTCGTCTGTGGGCTTGAGGTCAACCCATGCTTCTCTGACCGGCATGAAGGAATAATTTATTTTTGCGCTGGGAATATTAAATATGTTGTTAAAGGTGGAATTTACACTGGTCGCCGGCACCATATTGCCGTTGGTTTTTATTTCAGGCAGGGCGAAAGAATCCCCATTTTGAAGAGTATTAACAATTTGGTTGACTGTGTAACCGGTATTGCCCCAAAAAAGATATTGGACCTTGGCCGTGTCTCCTCCCTCACCGGTGACGAGTTGAGTATTGGATTTTCCCACATAACTCCAGGGATCCACGCTCACATTCAAATGCACGGACACCACCGAAGACGCGACGGACGCATCCATCACCACCTTCAAGCGGGAATAAAGCGCGGGGTCGTAGGTATTGATGTCGTTGTTAAGCCCGGCATCCGAAAGTATCCGCCAATTCCTCTCATCGAGGTCCGCGTTGGCGCGGGTAAAGACCGCGTTCCCATTGGAATAGATCCCTACGGAGGTGCGCGCCTCACCGCTGATCTTAAAAGTATTACCGGACGAAGAAAGCGATGGAGCTTGGGTCGATGGGGACTCGGCTGAATCTAAAGCAGCATTGACGGCGGAGGCGGACTCGATTGAATCTAAAGAAGCGTTGATAACGGAAGTTCTGTCAGGAGAGCTGATCGGCCCATAGTCCTGGGCCGCGGCTGATACGCATGTGCAAACCCAAGCTATCCCTAAAAACAATAGCCGCCCCTCTAAATGCAAAGCGGACCATGTTTTAATACGTGGGATCGACGTAGGTATATAGTTCCCCCTCAAAATTGCGCAGCGTATGCCGGCCATTTTTCTTAGAAACTATATAGTCGGGGCCGATAGGGACCTTCCCGCCGCCGCCAGGACAGTCGATCACATAGGTCGGCACCGCATAGCCGGTGGTATGCCCGCGTAAATTCTGGATGATATTAATGCCGCACTCCACCGTCGTGCGGAAATGGCCGGAGCCGACGATAGGATCGCACTGGTAAATGTAATACGGCCGCACACGGATCTTTAAAAGCTCATGAAAAAGTTTTTTCATGACTGCCGGAGAATCGTTGACGCCGCGCAGCAGCACCGTCTGGCTTCCCATGGGTATGCCGGCATCAGCGATCATGTTGCAGGCGTGCCTGACCCGCGGGGTCACTTCTTTGGCATGGTTAAAATGAACGCTCATCCAAAGCGGTGAATATTTTTTAAACATCGTAATGAGCTCGGGCGTGATCCTCTGGGGCAGCGTCGCCGGGACACGCGTGCCGATACGCACAAATTCCACGTGCGGGATGGCCTTGACCCTGGAGATCAGATATTCCAGCATGCGATCGCCTAAGGTCAAAGGATCGCCGCCGGAGATCAGCACATCACGGATCTCCTTATGTTTACGGATATAATCAAGCGCCGCGTCATAGGTGGAGGTGTTGAGCGTATGGTTGCCGTCGCCGACCATGCGTGAACGCGTACAATAACGGCAGTACATCGCGCACATTTCATTGACTAAAAAAAGCACCCTGTCCGGATAACGGTGCACCAGCCCGTGCACGGGGGAACTCTTGTCTTCTCCGCAAGGGTCAAGCATTTCTTCGGGAGCGGTTTTCAATTCAAAGTCCCTGGGCACCGACTGCAAACGGATGGGACATCCGGGGTCCTTGGGATCGATCAAAGAAGCAAAATACGGCGGAATGGACATGGTCAATTTGTCTCCCATGTCTTTGATCCCGCGCGCTTCGTGCGGAGTCAATGGTATAAGATTGGAAATCTGCTCCAGGGTGCGCAGGCGATTTCTGATCTGCCAGCGCCAATCTTCCCAGTCAGCTAAAGTGGCGCCCGGGAAAAACTGTATCACGCGTTTTTCTTGGGGAGATAACGGGATATGAGGCCCGCCGGAGGAGCGGATCGTTTCCTCTTTGATTGCCGTGCCGACAGAGCTCATTTTTTATAGACTTCTTCCTGAAGCCCGACCCGCGTCAGGGCTTCATCGATTATTTTATTGATGATCTGATTATACGACATCCCGATGACTTTACCGAAAACCCCAAACACATCGTCAGGGCCTAAATTCGGCAAAGGATTGATCTCAAGGACAAAGGGCCTCCCTTTTCCATCCACGCGGAAATCCACCCGCCCGAAATCACGGCAATCCACCGCTTTATAAGCGCGTACGGCCAGATCCTGAAGACAAAGCGCCAATTTCTCGTCGATAGGCGCCGGACAAATATATTCTACCAGCTTTTCGGCCACATGATGATAAGAATAAAATTCATTGCCCAGGGCCGTTTTTCCGTCAATGGCATATTGCACCACCGGCATTGCCACCGGAGGATTGTTGCCGATCACAGCGACGGTAAACTCAGTGCCTTTAATGAACTCTTCTACCAAGGCGGGCTGCTTATAGGTGCGGCAAATGTGGTCCACCTGTGCTTTAAGCTGTTGGGAATTCTCCACCCTTGAACTTTTTGTGATCCCCTTGGATGTGCCCTCATGCAGGGTCTTGACGAATAAAGGAAAACCGATGGTATTTAATTGCTCCCCATTGTCCGTACCGTCAGCCTTAAAATAACGCGGCGTCGGGATCCCTTCAGCGATAAAACATTTTTTAGCCACCACTTTATCTAAGGTGATCCCCAAGGTCAGCGCGTCAGCGCCGGCGAAAGGGATATTGTATAGGTCCAAAATGGCCGGCACCTGGGACTCGCGGTTGCGGCCTTTAAAACCTTCGGAAATATTCAAAACAATGTCTACCTTAAGATCATCGGCCATGATGCGGTCAATGAGCGCGCGAGCCCCGCCTATCAGCACAACCTTGTGCCCGGCTGATTCCAGGGCCGTTTTAAGGCACTTGACCGTCCGCTGCCCGTCGAGCTCGGCGGCCGCGTCAATGGGGTCATCCGAAGACCGCTTCCAGTCGCTCTTTAAATCGTATGTAATCCCGACAATTTTACTCATATTTATATTTAATTTATAAAAAATAAAAGTATATGCTATAAAAAAATATTGATATATTAATATCGTTACCGGCTTATGCCTACGTTCACCCGCTGGCAAATGCCATTGACCGCGCAAACGGAACACATGGGGGAAATAGGTTTGCAGACATTCTGCCCCCACATAACCAGCAAAGCGTTATATTCGATCCAATACCGGACAGGCAGCTTCTTCCTTAACGCAAATTCGGTTTCTTTGGGGCTGCTTGTTTTAACATATCCCAGGCGGTTGGAGATGCGGTGCACGTGCGTGTCCACGCATATGCCTAATTTCCCGAATCCTTCGGTCAAAACAAGGTTCGCGGTTTTGCGCCCGACGCCTTTAAGCGTTAAAAGCAAATCCAGGTCCCGGGGCACCCGGCCCCCAAAGCGCGTCAGCAGGTCCCGGCAAATGCCGCAAATACGCGCAGCCTTGGTTTTATAAAAACCCACCGGAAAGATCAATTTTTGGATCTCCCCAACGGGGACCTTCGACATCCGCCGGACCGTGTCCGCTCTGGCAAACAGACGCTCACAGGCAGGCAAGGTTGTTTCATCGCGGGTGCGCAGGCTTAATAAACAGGAAATAAGCACTAAAAAAGGGCTTTTGAATTTCTTGCCGACTAAGGTCACCGAAGGATCGGGCCAATCGCGCATCGCCGCTTTAAGACGCTTGATCACCCGCGCGATCTGTTGATTGTCTAATAGTTTTCGATTGGTCATTGTGAAAGATCGCTAAAAACGTATCCCATCTCCTCAAGCGTGCCATAATCCTGGCGCCAATTCGAATTGGTCTTCACAAAAAGCTCAAGGAAGACTTTGCTGTCAACCAACTCTTCTAAGTCCTTGCGCGCCTGGCTTCCCACCTGCTTTAAAATGGCCCCGCCTTTGCCGATGACGATCTCCTTCTGGGATTCACGCTCCACTAAGATCAACGCCCGGATATGCAGGACTTTACCGCGTTTAGGCTGCACCCCTTCGACAATAACGGCGATCGAATGCGGGATTTCTTCACGCATCAGGTGAAATAATTTTTCACGGATCAAATCCGCCATGGCCATGCGCTTGGGCAGGTCCGTGATCGCGTCTTGAGGGTATAATAACGGGCCTTGCGGCATTTGTTCAAATAAAAGGTCAACCAGCTTTTTGACATTAGTCCCCTTAAGCGCGGATAAGGGAAATAAAACGATGTCCGTCATCTCGGTCATCGGCACCCCGCGGGTGTCTTCCCAAAGCTTGATATATTCGGGTACAAATTTGCCCTTGGTGATATCGATCTTGTTTAACCCTACGACCATGGGCTTGCCGCATTTATTAAGACGGCTGATCACATGTTGTTCTTCCGGGCCGGTTTTTTCGCTGGCGTCCACCATATGAATAACGGCATCGACGGAGTCGATACTGCCTAAAGAGGCGTGGTTCATATATTTATCGAGTTTGTCTTTCCCCGCATGCATGCCCGGCGTATCGATAAAAATGATCTGCCCGCGTTCGTCGGTATAGATCCCCCTGATCTGATGGCGTGTCGTCTGCGGCACATCAGAAACAATGGACACCTTTTCGCCCAAAATAGCATTAAGCAAAGTGGATTTGCCCACATTGGGACGGCCTACGATCGCAACCATCCCGCATTTTTGTTTTTTATCCATATTATTTACGATAGCACCAAACGGCAATGACCACCCCGGTAAATAAGGTCAAATTAAAAATATTAAAATAGCGCCAGACGATGTCCGTAGAGATAAAACCGGACGGGGCCATCAAGATCGAGCAGATCCATACCCCCATCGCCCAAATGATGGATATGTCCCGCGACGAGCGGCGCTTGACCATCTTGACGATCAAAGGGATGTTCCAGAAGGGCATGACGATCGCGGCTACCAGACCAATGTGTTCTATGATATTCATGAAGTCCTTGGCATATAGGAAGAACAGCCTATGATGCGGCAAAAAATTTGATCAATATTTTCATGCGCTCCTCAACGTCAGACATGGAGAGCAATGCTGTCCTGGCCATGCCAAATCCCTGTACATTAAAAGAAGCCACGGTAGTGGCATACAGCAGCGCCTTGCGTAAATTTTTTTCATCAACTTTATTGACGCGGCTTAAATACCCCATGAGGCCTCCGGCAAAAGTATCGCCCGCTCCGGTGGGGTCGACGATCTTTTCAACCGGATAAGCCGGAAAACCAAACATCATCCGATCGCTGTAAAATAATACCCCGTGCTCGCCTTTTTTTATGACGATCATACGCGGCCCCATGCTCCTTAAGGCTTTGGCGGCCATGATCAAATTATTTTCTTCCGAAAGAGCTCTCGCCTCACTATCATTGGCCACGAACAAATGCACCCTCTTCATTAAACGGCGCAGCGACTTCTTCTTGTGGGTGATCCATAAATTCATGCTGTCTAAACCGATCAACTGCGGGCTTTTCAAATGTGTAAGAAGCTGGATCTGCAGATCCGGATCGAAATTGGCCAAAAAAATATTGGGTAAATGTTTTTGGTGGTCCGCTAATTTCGGCACATAAGTCTGCAAAACCCCCAATTGGGTCGTCAGGGTCAAGGCGTTATTTAAGTCCTCTTTTTTATACTCCCCTCTCCACCGGAAAGTCTTGCCTTTATCAATGGAAAGCGATGAGAGATCGATGCCCTTGCGCTTTAAGAAATCCAGATGCCGGCTAGGAAAATCCTTCCCCACCACCGCGACCATATGGACATCCGTAAAAAGACGGGCCGACATGGCAAAATGAACGGCGGAACCGCCCAGCATGTCCTTTTTAACTCCCGAAGGGGTCTTGACATGGTCCAAAGCCACTGTTCCTAAAACCACTAAACTCATTGTTCCTCTTTCCTTTTACTCCCCAATGATCTTGACTAAAACGCGTTTATCCCGACGCCCGTCGAACTCTCCGTAAAAGATCTGCTCCCATGGTCCAAAATCAAGCTTGCCCGCGGTTATGGCCACGACGACTTCGCGGCCCATCACCTGCCGCTTTAAATGCGCGTCCGCATTGTCCTCACCGCTATCATTATGCCTGTAGTGGTCCGTCGGCTCATGGGGCGCCAAGCCTTCCAGCCAAACATCATAATCGTGTAAAAGCCCGCCTTCATCATCGTTAATATAAACACTGGCGGTGATATGCATGGCGTTGACCAAACAAAGGCCTTGTGTGATCCCGCTTTTATCAATGGCCGCCTGCACCTGGTCCGTGATATTGATATAGGCCCGGCGGGTTTTAGTATGGAACAATAATTCTTGACGGTAATGTTTCATGTGACCGAAGACCTGTTTTAAAAATGCTTGGAGAGTTTTTTATTTTTTTCCAACTGCTTGATGTATTTTTGAAAATGCCTGTCTTTAAGCAAATTATCCAGGTCCGCATCTCCCTTTAAATACTCAAAATCGTCATAACCGAAGTCAATGGCCTTGGTCAACGCAAAGAGCGCCGCACGGGTTTGCTTAAGCAAGGCGTAAGAACAGGCCAGATTATAAAATACCAGCGCATCCTTGGGCCTTAAACGTGAAAGTTTTAAATCGGCCTCCAAACCCTTTTGCCATAGCCCTGCCTTTGTATACAGATCCCCGAGTACGGAGAGCGCTTCAACAAAGAGCGGCGCGCTTTTTAAAATGTCCTCATAAAAAGCGATCTCGAAATCAGTATCTTCTTTTTTACGGGTCATTTTGGGCGCATGTTCTTTGCGCATGAAGGGTCCTTTACTTTTTCTTTAAATATTCTTTGATGCGGACCATGGCTTCTTTAAGGTTTTCGTAACTGGAAGCATACGAGATCCTCACATGATCACAGTAGCTTTGCCCGAAAGCAACTCCCGGCACCAAAGCTACATTTTTTTTCCGCAGTAAATTCTTGGCAAAATCTATGGAGCTCTCCCCTGTCGCTTCCACGGAGGGAAACACATAGAAAGCCCCCTGCGGCATGTGGCAATCAAGGCCCATATCATTTAAAGCGCCGACGACAAACCGGCGGCGGCGATCATACTCTTTTTTCATGGCTTGAACGTCCTGGGCCGAATTCTTCAAAGCCTCAACGGCCGCCATCTGTCCGCAAATAGGCGCGCACAATATGGTGTATTGATGGATCTTGGTCATGGCCCCCACGATGTCCGCGGGGCCGCAAACATAGCCGATGCGAAAACCGGTCATGGCATAAGCTTTGGAAAAACCATTCAGATAGATGACCCGATCCCGCATCTGCGGCAGACTGCCAATCGGCGTATGGTCAAAATCATAGGTCAGCTCATCATAGATCTCATCGCTGATGACCAACATATCATGCTTCTTGATGACCCGGGCCAAAGCCTCCAGTTCTTTTCTGGTATAGGAAGCCCCCGTAGGATTGCCGGGATAGTTGATCAAGATCCCCCGCACCCCCGGAGTATACGCTTCGTCAATTTGCCGTGGAGTCAGCTTAAATCCGTTCTTGATACTGGTTTTTAAATATACCGCCTGGCCGCCCGCTAACTCTACGACCGGCCCATAAGCCACATAATACGGTTCGGGGATCAAGATCTTATCGCCGGGATTAAGAATGGCCCGCATCGCCAGATCCAAAGCTTCGCTGACGCCGACGGTAATAAGGATCTCTTCTTCGGGGTCATAGATGAGATTGTACCGTTTTTTTAAAAAAGCGGCGATCCCTACGCGCAGTTCCATGGTCCCTTTATTGGAAGTATACGAAGTGAGCCCCTCTTCCAGCGACCGTATGGCAGACTCACGGATATGCCATGGAGTTGGGAAATCCGGCTCTCCTACCCCTAAGGAGATGACGTCTTTCTTGCCCAAGACTAGATCAAAAAAAGCCCTGATACCGGAGGGCGCTAATCCATCAACGCGTTTAGAAATTCTCATGATCGGCTTTCAATACGAAATATTTTGCCTGCGTCCATCTTTAGGATATTTAAAGATCTGGCCCTCTTCCTTATACTTACGCAGTAAAAAATGCGTAGCTGTCTGACGCACATTGGCCATGGACGAAAGCTTCGCGGCAACGAAATCCGCCACCGTTTGTATGCTTTCCCCCTCAACGATGACCAGCAGATCAAAGCCTCCTGAAAGTAAATAGCAGCTTTTTACCTGAGGGTAGCTGTAAATCCTCTCGGCGATATTGTCAAAGCCAACATCTTTCTGCGGGACAATCGACACCTCAATAAGGGCGCGTACCGCCGCTTTAGAATTAATCTTTGGTTTTTTCAACATAAGGATCTCCTTGCCTTTTTAAAATGCTTAATTCATTTTCCAGGATCGCTTCCTGTCTCTTTTCTTCCTCAAGCCGCTTGCGCAGGTCCGTCAACGTCCCATAGTCCGCCGGAGCAGCCGGCTTTCTTTTCAATTTTGCCGATTCTCCCTCAGAAATCCTCGCCTGCTGTCTTTTTGTTCTAATGGCTTGCTTTAACTGCTCTAATTGCATCTGCTCGTCTGTGCGTCCATGGCGTTGGTTTAAAAAAAGACGCATGGCTTCATTTTTGTCCTGCTCATTTTTAATGGCTTGCCGTAACTTTTGCTCCTCATCGATCAGCTGGCGGCTTTGGCCCTGTATCGCGTTATTCTCGATCAACAGCGTCTGCGCTTTGGCCTTGATCGCATCTAACGTCAACTGCCATTGCTCCTGGCCCGAGGAAAACCCGCAAGGCGCCTGGGCTCCGGCATCAGCGGCCCACCATAAAAGAGCGATCATGATCACTGATTTTCGAAATTGCATAGAAGCAATTATAGCGGGTTCTTCCCGATGGGGCAAGGGTATAATAGGGGTGTTCTTATTTATTTTTTATCCTGCGGGCCAAACCTAATGCCTCATTTTTAGTTTTAATTTTTCCCAAAGCCGCGGCTTCCTCAACACTCGAAAGGATCTTTCCAAACAACGGTGAAGGTTTTAATTTCAAGATCGTAATTAAGTCGCGCCCGGTTAGCAGCCGCCCTTTGGGCGGCTGTTCCTTAAGCTCAAAATAACGGTCGATGAGCATGCGGCAAATTTTGGCATGATGTTTCTGTTTAAAAGGAGTGGTCAATGGCCCGCGGGTCGCGGCCTGGTCCGCTAAGCCCAAAACCGCCAAACTTACGGCTTCCTCTTTAGCATCACGCAAATACCGGAATATCGCTTTTTTGCTTGGGACTTTAAAATTTGACAAATAACCCGGTCTTAAATGCATACGCACCGCGTCTTCTAAAAAGAACCGCTCTTTAACGGATAATTTCAAATGTTTGGCCACAAGGCGGGTGATGCGCTCTCCCGCATGCTCATGGCCGTGAAAAGTCACGCGCGGGCCTTCCAGACGACGAGTTTCGGGTTTCCCTATGTCGTGCAACAAAGCCGCCATTTTTAAAAGCGCAAAGCGCGCATGCCCGCCGCCGATAGGTTCCTGCAGGTACGCTCTCATGCGCTCATCAACGCTGATCCGGGCGATCGTCTTTTCTAACCAAGCGACCGTCTCCAAAGAATGACGCCACACATCCAGATGATGAAAACCCCCTTGGGGAGTGGTGCGCATAACTGTTATCTGCGGGATAACGCATGATAAAAGGCCGATCTTATCCATCTCGGATAATGCCCTATGCGCGCAGGATGAACTTAAGATCTTAAAGATCTCTTCGCGTATCCTTTCCATGGCCGCTTCGGTGATCAAATGCGCGTCTTTTTTAATTCGCGCGCGGGTTTGGCTTTCAATTTTAAACCCGAGAGCGGCTTCTATGCTAAAGGCGCGCAAAAGCCTTAACGGATCTTCCTTAAAAACACCGGCGCTGACCATACGCACGACGCCGGCTTTTAGGTCCCGTTGGGCTCCTTTAACTTCGAGAAGGGCCGGACTGGCGTTGCTCTTAAAGAGGCCCACCGCCAGCGCGTTGATGGTAAAGTCCCTTAAGCTCAGATCTTTTTCGATGCTGCCTGCCCGCCAATCAGTCAGATCAAAAGTCCAAACCTCTCCTGACATTTTTTTGACGACCCGGGCAGATCCATGCTCACGGTCTAATACGACAAACGCTCCTTTGATACGCTTGGCTAAATGGCGCGCCAAACTGATGGCCCCGGAGTCTACGGCAAAATCAAGGTCATGGCCGCGGCGGCCAAGATAAAAATCCCGAACGGATCCGCCGACTAAAAACACCCGGCGCCGGCGGTCTTGGAGCGCATCCCGGACTAAAGATAATTGTGGATAAAATTCAAGAAGAGACCAAAGGGCCAATGGTTTAACTCCGGTAAAATTTTTTTGTGTGATCACGGTTGGACCATTGATGATTTTTGAAAGACCTCATCAGCCACGAAAATCGGCGCTTTGAAACGCACGGCCAGGGCGATGCTGTCGGAAGGGCGGGAATCGATCATCCTTATCTCTCCATCCTTGGACTTGACCTCTAACTTCGCATAAAAAGTATTGTTAACAAGCTTGTCGATGATCACCCGCAAGAGACTGGCCTCTAAAACTTCCATCACATTGACTAAAAGGTCATGGGTCATGGGCCGGGGAACATCCACCCCGGAAACCTTGATCTTAATGCTGGAGGCTTCCATAAAACCGATGACGATAGGGATCTGGCGGTCCCCGTCTTTTTCCTTAAGGACGATCACCTGGTCCTGGCGTTTTTCATCGATGATAATTCTGGATAATTCAACCTGGATCATTGGAAATAAACCTTATAAATGAGAATAGATCGGAAATTCCCGGGCCAAATGCTCTACCTCCGAGCGGATCTTTTCTAATTCCGCCTCGTTGGTACGGTTAAGCACGGTACGGTCCATCAAATCCGCGATAAGCGTCATTTGGGCCGCTTTCATGCCGCGGGTCGTCAACGCCGGGGTGCCGATACGGATACCGCTTGTAACCGTCGGAGGCTGGGGATCAAAGGGCACCAAATTCTTGTTGACGGTAATTTGCACGCGGTCCAAAAGCGATGCCGCCTCTTTTCCCGTGATATGCTTCGGGCGCAGATCCACCATGAAGAGATGATTGTCTGTGCCTCCGGCGACGATACGAAACCCTTTCGCGGCTAAGGCCGCGGCCAATGCCTTGGCATTGACAATGATCTGTTCCTGATATTGCTTAAATTCCGGGGATAACGCCTCTTTAAAAGCCACGGCTTTGGCCGCGATAATATGCATCAAGGGGCCGCCCTGAATGCCCGGAAAAATAGCGCTGTCGATCTTTTTGGCAAATTCCGCCTTGCATAAGATCATCCCTCCCCGGGGACCCCGCAAAGTCTTATGGGTGGTCGTGGTCACAAAATGAGAATGCGGCACGGGGTTGGGATACAGCCCTGCCGCGACTAATCCCGCAAAATGGGCCATGTCCACGAATAAATAAGCGCCGATCTTGTCGGCGATCTGGCGGAAACGCTTGAAATCCAATACTCTCGAATACGCCGAATAACCGGCCACGATCATTTTGGGCTTATGTTCCAAGGCCAAACGCTCGACCTCATCCATATCAATGACCTCAGTTTTGGCGTCGACCTTATACGAAACAAAATGATACAAGCGACCGGAAATATTGAACTTTAAGCCGTGGGTCAAATGCCCGCCACAGGCAAGATCCATCCCCATGACCGTATCGCCCGGGGTCAGCACCGACAAATACACGGCCGTATTGGCCTGAGATCCGGAATGCGGCTGTACATTAACATGGTCGGCGCCAAAAAGCTCCTTGGCGCGCGCGATGGCCAAGCTTTCGATCTCATCACAGAATTCACAGCGTTTGTTGCAGAGGGGCCGGGGTTAGCGCTCGGGATATTTTTTGGTGATAACTCTGCCGGCGTCCTATATGT
>CAYNGE010000032.1:0-12002 GCA_964396865.1 uncultured Planctomycetales bacterium | reverse complement strand
TTTAAGGAAACGGCACAAATCTGAAAAAATTTTAAAAGTAATATTTATGGAAGGAGAAAAAATATGCCTAACGCACAAATATTAGTTCCAATGGTCGTCGAGAAAACAAGCTACGGCGAACGCGCCTATGATATTTACTCCAGGCTTTTAAAAGAACGCATCGTTTTTTTAGGCATGGCCATTGATGATCATGTGGCGAATCTCATTATCGCCCAGCTTTTGTTTTTACAATCCGAAGACAAGGAGAAGGACATATTTTTGTATATCAACTCTCCAGGAGGCTCTGTGACCGCGGGATTGGCCATTTATGATACGATCCAATATGTCAAACCGCATGTGGTGACTTGCTGTGTCGGTCAGGCGGCCAGTATGGGCGCGGTATTATTGACCGCCGGCACCAAGGGCAAGCGTTATGCGCTGCCGAATGCGCGGGTCATGATCCACCAGCCTTGGGGAGGCGCGCAGGGCACGGCCAGCGATATTTCCATCCAAGCCAAAGAAATTTTATATTTAAAAGACGAAATTAATAAGATCTTGGCCAAGCACACGAATCAATCTTTAGAAAAGATCGTCAAAGATACTGACCGTGACTTTTTTATGTCTGCCCAAGACTCGAAAGATTATGGTTTAGTCGACGGAGTGATCGCTCATTTCGGGGAAATTATAAAATAATTTTTAAAGAAGGGGAATAACTATGAAACGCAATTTGCTGTTGACTCCAGGGCCCACCCAAGTACCTCCGCAACTTTGCGAGGTTTTAGGCCGGCCGATCATCCATCACCGCACGCCGCAATTCCAGGAGAATATCAAACAGGCGACGGAAGGCTTAAAAGAGGTTTTCCAGACTAAAAACGACATGTATATTTTAACCTCTTCAGGGACCGGCGCCATGGAAGCGGCAGTAGCGAATTTACTTTCCCCTCATGACAAAGCCATTGCAGTCGACGGCGGGAAATTCGGCGAACGCTGGGTGGAACTTTGCCAAACTTATCAAGTTAACACGATCGTGCATAAAATAGAATGGGGGAAAGCTCCCAGCGCGGCAGGGATCAGATCGTTATTAGACGCCCATCCCGACACCAAGGCCGTATTTATCACATTGGCAGAAACTTCGACCGGCGTGACCACTGATGTCAAAGCGATCGGAGAAGTCGTGAAAAACACCAAGGCCGTTCTAGTCGTGGACGCGATATCCGGTCTTGGGGTCGAGGAGATCAAAACCGATGAGTGGCATTGCGATGTAGTGGTATCGGGTTCGCAAAAGGGCCTGATGTTGCCGCCGGGTCTGGCTTTTGTCAGCGCCTCACCTAAGGCCATCGATCTAATTAATAAGAGCACAAATCCGCGTTATTATTTTGATCTGCGTAAAAGCAAAAAAGCGATAGACAAAGTCGACACTCCTTTTACGCCGGCCATTGGCATTCTGATCGCTTTGGTAGACAGCCTCAACATGATCAAAAAAGACGGTCTAAGCAATATGTTTGCCCGTTACGCGCTTTTAGCCCGTGCCGTGCGTGCCGGATGCAAGGCGATCGGCCTGGAATTGTTCCCTGACCCGGCCTGCGCCACCAATGTGCTGACCGCGGTCAAAGTGCCCGCCAACATCGACGGAGAAAAGCTGACCAAGATCATGCGTGATACCTATGGCATTACTTTTGCCGGCGGACAGGACCATCTTAAAGGTAAAGTCATCCGTATGGCGCATATGGGAGCCTTGGATGAATATGATATCCTCACAGGCCTTGCTTGTTTAGAGAAAGTGCTGCATCAAATGGGCCATAAATTTGAGCTAGGCAGTTCATTGAGCGCTGCGCAAAAAATTTTCAACGCTAATCAAGGATAGGAATTCACTATGTTTAAGATCTTAGTCAGCGATAAATTGGAAAAAGAAGGTCTTGATGTTTTGACCGCCAATGGCAATTTTACGGTTGATTGTAAATTCGGCATACCGGTCGATGAGTTAAAAAAGATTATCAAGGATTATGACGCCTTGATCGTGCGTTCCGGCACCCAGGTCACGGCAGAGATCATAGAAGCCGCGGATAAATTAAAGGTGATCGGACGCGCCGGAGTGGGGTTAGATAACGTGGATCTGGCAGCCGCCACCAAAAAAGGGATCGTGGCCATGAACACCCCCGCGGGCAATACCACCTCTACCGCTGAGCACACCATGAGCATGATCATGGCCCTTTCGCGCAACATCCCCCAAGCAGTAGCTTCCCTAAAATCCGGCAAGTGGGAGCGCTCCAAATTCACCGGGATCGAGCTTCACGGCAAAATATTAGGCATTCTGGGTTTAGGCCGCATCGGCTCGACCGTGGCCAAAATGGCCCAAGCTTTCGGCATGGTGACCATAGGTTATGATCCTTATTTATCCGTTGAAGTTGCAGCGAAAAACGGTATTAAAATAGTTGAGCTAGATGAGATCTATAAAACCGCGGATTATATCACGGTGCATATCCCCAAAACGGATGAAACAACCCATATGATCGCTGAGAAACAAATTTCTTTAATGAAAAAAACCGCAAGGCTCATCAATTGCGCCAGAGGCGGCATCATCGATGAAGCCGCTTTAATTAAAGCTTTGCAGGAAAAGCGCATTGCCGGCGCGGCCCTGGACGTTTACGAAATTGAGCCTCCGGATTTTCAGTCGCCTCTTTTAAAATTAGATAATTGCGTCGTTACACCGCATTTGGGCGCCTCCACCTCCGAGGCACAGCTAAATGTGGCCATGGAAATCGCCCACGCGGTCAAAGACGCTCTTTCCGGCGCCGGTATACGCAATGCCGCCAATTTTCCGTCCTTATCAGCCGAAGCCTATAAAGCCATTGAACCGTATTTGAATTTAGCGGAACGTATGGGGAAATTTGCCGGTCAACTGACCCAGGGACGCATCCGGGAGGTGACCGTTACTTACAGCGGGGCAGTGGCCCAGGAGAAAGTCACGGCCGTGACCATGGCTTTGGCCAAAGGACTTTTGATGCCGATCTTGGGGGAAGGAGTTAATGCCATTAATGCCCTGAATTTGATGAAGGAACGCGGCATTAATATTAAGGAAATCGTCTCCAACCAGGAAGGCGAGTATGTCAACGCGATCGCTTTAGATATATCAACCGATCGTGAACCTTTTTCTTTGTTGGGCACTTTATCCAGCAATAAACAGCCGCGCATCGTTAAGATCAACAATGTTTATGTGGAAGCCGTTCCGCAAGGGCATATGCTGTTTATCAATAATAATGACAAGCCCGGTATTGTGGGAGCTATCGGCACGATCCTGGCTTCGGAGAATATCAATATCGCCGGCATTACTTTAGGCCGTGAAAATGAGCAGAGAGTGGCAGTGAGCGTCGTTAATGTAGACGGCGAAATTCCTGAATCGGTCATTGAGAAATTACGAAAGACCAAAAATATTCTTTTTGTCAAAACCATTAAAGTATAGGTGTTTGGGATGGGCGATCTTTGGCGTTCAGCGATAGGCGCCGGCTTGCATGACGGCTTTAACCCATGTATCCTTATGACCTGCGCGGTTTTTATTTTGCATGGAACATGGATACAAAAAAGTTCTTCACACTTAGGCCTTTTGCGTTTGTTTTTTGTTTTGATATATGTGTTATGTTCGCTGTTTTTTAATTTTGGGCCTGCAGGGACTTTTCTTTCTCAAAAATTTTTTATGCTGACCGCTAAGATCATTTATTTCGGTCTTGGGATCTGTGCTTTTGTGTTAGGCGTCTTGTTCCTTAAAGAGTGGTTTATCATGCGTCATCGGCCCCAAGAGGACTTAACCGGTAAAAAAACAGGTTTACCCGTGGGCATGATGAGGGCGTCCCTGATCACTTTGATCTTAGGAGTGGTTTTAAGCCTGCTTTCGACCCTGTGGCCCGTTAATTTTTACATTATGCTTTGGGGTCTTGGTATTGCTGTAAACGCGCAATGGTATTCAGTTTTATTGTTGCTCCTATTTTATACGATCATGGGCATGTGGCCGTTATGGTTTTTGTGGTCATTTTTAAGCATTAAAAATCTTCGGCCCACCTTATTAAAGATCGTTTGTGCCTCTGTTTTTTTGGCAGCAACGTCTTGTACAATCTTAATTTTTAAATGAACCTATGAATCTAGTCGTGATCGGCGCCCAATGGGGCGATGAAGGCAAAGGTAAATTGATCGATATCCTCTCAGAGAAGGTGGATATCACGGTCCGTTTTCAGGGCGGCAACAATGCAGGCCATACTGTTATCGTCGGGAACAAGGAGTATGTATTTCATTTGATCCCATCGGGCATATTACGGGCGAAAAAGATCTGCGTGATCGGTAACGGAGTAGTCGTTGATCCGCAGGCCCTCTTGGAAGAAATGGATGGTTTAAGAAAACACGGCCTGTCCATGAGCAGTGAATGGCTTAAAATTTCCGCTAATGCGCATGTGGTCATGCCCTACCATCGGGTGATGGACCAGTTGCGTGAAGGCAAGCGCTCTCAAAAAATCGGCACCACAGGGCGCGGGATAGGGCCTTGTTATTCTGATAAAGTCGGCCGTATGGGTGTTCGTATCATCGATCTTTTAAACCCGAGGGTTTTAAAAGCCAAGCTGGCTGATAATCTCAACGAGAAAAATGATATTTTCACGAAAGTTTATGGTTTTAAAAATTATGATTTCAGTGAAATATATAATGAATATCTGGCCTATGGCCGGCGATTAAAGCCTTATATCTGCGATACAGCCTTGTTTTTAAACCAGGCCGTTGCTGCTAAGAAAAAAATCCTTTTCGAAGGGGCTCAAGGGACGTTCTTAGACATTGATTTCGGCACTTATCCTTTTGTAACGTCGAGCAATGCCACGATCGGCGGCGTTTGTCCGGGCACGGGAGTGCCGCCGGCTAAGATCGGACGGGTGATAGCGGCTGTCAAGGCCTATACGACCCGGGTTGGGGAAGGGCCATTCCCGACGGAATTTGACAAAAAAATGAATGAGGTGATCCGTGCTAAAGGCCATGAGTTTGGCGCCACCACCGGACGTCCCAGGCGCTGCGGTTGGTTTGACGCGGTCATGGTGCGGTATGCCATCGCCATTAATGGGGCGACACAATTAGCTATTATGAAGCTCGACGTCTTAGATGATCTAAAGACCATACAGATCGCCACCGCTTATAAATATAAGGGACGGGTTTATAAAGATTATTCGCATGATATGGACGTGCAGCGATCAGCCAGGCCTATTTATGAACAATGGCCGGGTTGGCAGACGGACACCCGCCAAGCACGCTGGTATCATCAATTACCGCTTGCCGCCCGTCGTTATATCCAGCGTTTGGAAGAATTATTGGAGGTCAAAATAAAATACATCTCGGTCGGTTCCAAGCGGGATGAAATTATTGTGCGTTAATGGCCGTTTTTCCAATAACGATTCATTGCTTGACTTTCATAAATGCCTGTGATAATTTGAGTTTCTAATTCTGCGGGAATGACAAACTACTAAAGCAATTAGATTTATAATATAATAATATAAATAGGAGGGCTGTAATGCATTCAAATAAAGCAGTTTTAATGAATATCAGTTTGGTTGTGGTGTTGGCTTTAGGCTTTTCCGGTTGTACGGTCATTTTTCAAAAAGGCCGCCGTACCGACATTGAAAAAATTTCTAAATTAAAAAATGATATGAATGAGTTGCAGCGCGCCAAGGGGGAATTAGAAAAACGCCTCCAGGATGAGATCAATAATAATCAGGTGAAGGTGGAGATGAAAAACAAAGGGTTGGTCATCACCTTCGTATCAGAGGTTTTATTTAATTCGGGAAAAGCCAAGCTCCGCGCGGATGCTTTGTCAAAATTAGATAAAGTCGTCGGTGTGTTAAATACCACGGTCGCTGACTTAAATGTAGGTATCGAAGGCCACACGGATAATCAACCGATCAGAAGATCAGGATGGAAATCTAATTGGGAATTATCCACCGCCCGCGCTTTAAGCGTTTTGCATTATTTAAGCGGGAAAGGCGTTGCTGAACCGCGCATGGAGGCTATCGGTTACGGGGAGTATAGACCAGTGGCTTCTAATGATACAAGGGAAGGGCGTCAGAAAAATCGTCGAGTTGAGATCGTCATTCTTCCTAAAACAACAGACACCAGCGCTGAAGCGCCTTCTGATCAGCCAGAGGGTAATTAAAGGATCGTTATGAAAGATATCATTTTAGTTGTCGTTTTGCTGGTCATGGTCAGCTTGCTTGTCTTGGTGGTGTATCTGGGCGGAAAAGCTAACAAGGCTACTAAAAGTTTAGAAGAGGAGCGCTATAGCCGTATGGTGGCTGAAGAAACCCTCCAAAAAAATGCCGCCAAAATGACCACGCTTTCTTCACAGCTAAAAGATGATCAAGATAAGATGGCCAAGATCGAGGACATTCTCGATCAGGAAAAAGGCGTGAATACGGATTTAAAAAAACAATATGACGCGTTAGCGCAAGCTAAAACCGATTTGGAAGCCAAATTGCTCTTGGCGCTTCAAGAAAAAGCAAAGTTAGCGGCACAAGTTAAGGCCCAACAGCCGCAACCTGCGGCTGCGAAAGCTCCTGCGGGGCATTGATATGGTCATGTGATTTAAAGCGTTTTACGTTTGAGATTAAGGACTTTGACGCCGGGGGATTTAATATCCCCCTTTTTATTTTCGACCATCGATAGTGGTTGGTATGAGACCAAACCATGGATAAAAATCAACTTCCACATCATGTGGCGATCATTATGGACGGTAATGGCCGTTGGGCCCGTGCCCGGGGGTTAAGCCGTGCGCAGGGCCACATGGAGGGAGTAAAACGAGTGGAAGAAATTATCAAAACTGCCCACAATCTTGGGATAAAATTTTTGACCATTTATGCTTTTTCAACAGAAAATTGGAACAGGCCTTTGGATGAAGTGTCCATGATCATGCGCACATTCATCGCTGTTTTGGGGCAAAAAGCCAAAGAACTTGGAAACAAGGGCGTTCGGATCAATTTCATTGGACGCCGTCAGGGAGTGCCAAAGGAAGTTTTAAAGGCCATGGATGAAGCTGCGCGTTTAACGGCTGAAAGTGCGGGCATGACACTTAATGTGGCATTTAATTATGGAGCTCGCGCGGAGATAGCCGATGCCGCCAGATCCATTGCTTCTCAAGTGAAAGCAGGCAAAATAGAAGCGGATGCTATTAATGAAGAGACCATCAGCGCCCATCTATACACGCAAGGGCAGCCGGATCCAGACCTTTTGATCCGCACCTCAGGTGAAGAGCGGATCAGCAATTTTTTATTATGGCAGCTTTCTTACGCGGAATTGTATTTTACAGATAAGTGCTGGCCGGAATTTAACGATGATGAGTTCCAAAAAGCCCTGGCCAGTTATGCCCAAAGAGAACGCCGTTGGGGCACCGTCAGAACTACAGGATAGATCCATATGTCTTGGCCAAGATTTACCTCATCAGTGCTAATGATCACCATAACGGCCCTGGCCCTTCTTAATAATATTTCATTTATTGCGGAAGTAGTCCTTTTAACGGCAGGCGGTCTTTATGAGTTCTTTTATATGGTACGTAAGAAAGACGTACCCATTTATAGTTACACCGGGATCCTGATAGGGATCTTGATCCCCCTTTCTATTTTTACCCATTTTGAACCGACTAAAAATTGGGAATTATTATTTTTTGTCATAGGATTTTTGCTCATTTTGTTCATGCAGTTTGCGCGCCGCGACAACCGTCACGCCATTTTAGGCTTATCGACGACATTATTCGGTGTTTTGTATGTAGCCTGGTTTTTTAGCTTTTTAGTCAAGATCCGTTTTATGCTTCCTGGCATTGAAGGAATTAAATTGGTTGCTTTTATTCTTTTGGTAACCAAAAGCGCTGACATCGGGGCATTAGTGATAGGCAGCCGGTATGGCCGTAATCCACTTTTGCCAAAAGTGAGCCCTAATAAATCCGTAGAAGGAACGCTTGGAGCGGTATTGGTGTCGGCATGCGTGGCATTAGTTTCCCGTTCTTTTCTGCCGGGCACATTAAATTTACCCCTTTGGCAAATATTTTCCATGGGGGCTTTTTTCGGAGGCTTAGGGCAGCTGGGGGACCTGTCCGAATCCTTGATCAAACGTGACTGCGGCGTCAAAGATTCGGGAAAACTTTTACCGGGGTTAGGCGGGGTTTTGGATATCATTGACAGCTTGTTGTTCTCAGCGCCAGCGTTTTATTTATATATGAGTTCGACGCTCAAAATATTGCAATAATGACACCTTGTCGCATAGCTATTTTAGGTTCGACCGGCTCGATCGGCGTTAACACATTGAAAGTGGTGGATCGTAATCCCGGACGCTTTCAAGTAGTGGCACTGACGGCCTATAACAATTTTAAACTGTTAGAACAGCAGATCAAGAAATATAGGCCTAAGCATGTGGCCATCGGAGATGCAGGGTTAGCTTACTTTAAGAGCATAGGCACCCAAGGGATTAAATTTTATTCCGTAAGGGATTCTGCGCACATAGCGTCTTTAAAAGAAGTAGATACGGTGATCATCGCTATGCGTACGGCAGACGCTTTGATGCCGTTCTTAACAGCGGTACGCGCGGGCAAGGTTGTCGCCCCTGCCAATAAAGAAGCTTTGGTCATCGCGGGTAGTTTGATCATGAATGAGGCGCGTAAGCATCAGGCGCGCATTATTCCCATTGACAGTGAACAGAGCGCTATTTTTCAATGTTTGGACGGACAAAAGTCAGCGGCGGCATTTGTTCATTTGACCGCTTCAGGCGGCCCCTTACGAAAAGTTGCGGCGAAAGATTTTAAGCATATGAGCCTCAAAGATATTTTATGTCACCCGCGTTGGAAAATGGGGCCAAAAATTACCGTAGACTCGGCCACGCTTATGAATAAGGGATTTGAAGTCATTGAAGCCAAACATTTGTTTGATTTGAGATACAACCAGATCAAAGTGTTGGTCCATCCAGAGGCGATCATTCATTCCATGGTGGAATTTACGGATGGAGCCATGCTCGCTCAGTTGGGGGTAACGGACATGCGTCTGCCTATTCAATATGCCCTGACGTATCCGCAACGTTTGCCGACGGGCCTTAAAAGGCTCGACTTAACCCAATTAGGCTCACTTCATTTTGAGGAACCGGATCTTAAAAAATTTCCTTTGTTGGAACTGGCCTATGAAGCGGGTCGTCGCGGCGGGACACTGCCGGCAGTCCTTATAGCCGCGGATGAAGAAGCTGTGGAGGCCTTTTTAGCCGGGAAGATCGATTTTTTGAGTATCTATAAAGTCATTGAAAAAGTTATCTGCCGTCATACAATAGTAAAGGATCCGTCGCTAGCCGGGATCATGCAAGCAGACGTTTGGGCGCGCAGGGAGGCTCGAAGCGTTCTGGAGAATTTATGTCATTGATCATTTTTATTTTTATATTAAGCATTTTAATTCTTGTGCATGAATGGGGCCATTTTATCATCGCCCGTAAGTGCGGGGTCAGGATCGAACAGTTTGCTTTAGGATTTGGGCCCAAATTACTCAGCCGTATGCATGACGGCACTGAGTTTTGTTTGTGCGCCATCCCTTTGGGCGGCTTTGTAAAAATGGCCGGTGATGAGCGTGACAAATGCTTAGGGAAAAATGATGAATTTTTTACCAAACCCCATGGATTGCGGGCACTGATCGTTCTTATGGGGCCGGTGGTAAATCTACTCTTGGCTTATGTGTGTTTCTGGTTTGTGTTTATGATCGGCTATGTGGACATGGACCTATCCTCGCAGAAAATACCTTCGGTCATCGGCGAAATCTTACCTCATTCGCCGGCCGCGCTTGCTGGTTTGAAATTAGGAGATAAGATCCTCAGCATTGATGGCCATACGATCGGGCATTGGTCCCAATTGCAGGAGTTGGTTTCTAATACAATCAGTCCACATCTTTTTTTAAATATCCAACGCGACGGGCATAAGATCTCCATTCTCGTTACGCCCCAAGAGCAAGACCAACAAGACATTTTTGGCCGTCATCATATCACACGTCGTATCGGAGTGGGGCCGCAGCCCATTAGCAATGCCAAGGACTTTGTGATCGTCCGTTACGGCTTTTTTGGATCGTTTGTCAAGGCGGGTGAAGAACTATGGAAGATCTCTGCCAAGACTTGTGTGGCGTTGTATGAAATGTGCATCGGTGAACGTTCCCCGAAAGAAGCTATGGGTATCATCGGCATGTTTTTTGTGATCAAATTCGCCTTGACCATAGGCTTTGCTTTTGTATTGCATATTGTCGGGATCATCAGCGCTTCGTTGGCGATCTTTAATTTATTGCCCGTCATTCCCTTGGATGGAGGACATTTGTTTCTGATCGGTTTGGAAAAATTACGCGGCAAAGCATTGTCCGTCAAAACCGATCAGTTGATCGCCAAAGCCGGATTTACTTTGATCATCATGCTGGCTTTATTTGTATTTTATTCGGATTTTGATCGTATTGGATTGATCGATAAAATGGTTAATTTATTTAAAGGTGCAAGGCTTTAATTTAAGCTAAAGGAGCGTCACATGCCTAGTTTCGAACATGATGAGATCAAGGCCCGCATTCACCATTATTTGATCTCCAAGACCAATTTTTTGCAGATCAAAGACACTATGCATGGCGATCAGCTGAATCTTTTTGTGAATGATGCCATCAATAAGCTCTGCAGTGAAACAAAATTAACAGTGACCCTTGAGGAGCGGCTCTCCATCATACGGGAATTAGCTGCTTCTTTGGTCAGTTTAGGCCCGCTGCGTCCTTTTATTGAGGACTCATCGGTATCGGAGATCATGGTTAACGGTTTTAAATCGGTGTACATACAGCGTGAGGGAAAAATGGAGAAGGCTGATGTTAATTTTCCTGACAATGCCAATTTGATGCATACGATCCAAAAGATCATAGCCGCATCAGGGACCAGCCGCCGCGTGGACGAATCTTCCCCGTATGTGGATTTCTCGATGAGCGATGGTTCGCGTGTCAATGTCATATTACCGCCTTGTTCGCTTTCCGGTCCGGTCATGACCATCCGGAAATTTTCACATGAGTTGACGACCATGGAAGATCTCATAGAACGGAAAACTTTAAATTCACAAATCTCAGCTTTTTTGATCGCGGCCATCAAGGCCAAGCTGAATATTGTTTTTTGCGGTTCCACCGGCAGCGGCAAGACCACTTTGCTCAACGTGCTCTCCCATCATATCCCCGAACATGAACGCATTATTACAATTGAAGACACATCCGAATTGCGTTTAATGCAGAAACACGTGGTTTCCCTTCAGGCCAAACCCCCAAACATGGAAGGCAAGGGCGAGGTGACCATCCGTGATCTCTTTATCAATTCTTTGCGTATGCGTCCGGACCGCATTATCATCGGCGAAGTCCGCGGCCATGAAATTTTGGACCTGGTGCAGTCCATTGCCTCCGGCCATGCCGGCGCTCTGGCCATTGTGCACGCGGATTCTCCGCAGGAATGTTTTAACCGTATGACCACCATGATGCTGATGTCCGGCATCCGTTTAAGCGGCGATCAAATACAAAAACAACTGGCCACTTCCATTGACCTGATCGTTTATATAGAACTTTTTATGGATGGCGTGCGCCGGATCACGAATGTTACGGATTTGCGTTATACTAAAGAAGACGGCCAGATTTCCCTGGAGGATATTTTTACCTTCAAACAGGAAAGGATCGATGAACGCTCGGCAGTCATAGGGGATTGGACACAGAATTCTCAAAAGCCGTCCTTCTATGAAAAGTTTATCAAACGTAACATTCAACTGCCGGCGGGTCTTTTTAAATGAGGGGAAAGATTTAAAACATGTATTGGTCCAAATATTTCATAACAACATTAAAAGAGATCCCGGAAGGCGCGCAAGCCGTAAGCCATCAGCTGTCCCTGCGCGCAGGTCTTGTGCAGATGCTGACTTCCGGCGTGTATTCCTATTTGCCTCTAGATCGGAAGTGCGTCGTGTAGGGAAAGAGTGTTTACGGCTGTGTAGTTCTCGG
>CAYNGE010000031.1:0-12315 GCA_964396865.1 uncultured Planctomycetales bacterium | reverse complement strand
GGGGTGATGGATCAACTTATTAAAATCATGCAGGCCATCTTGCGAAAAGCCCAACTCTTTTAATCCCAGCAGCACGGAAGTTTTATCCAAAAGGCGCATCACCACGTTTTCTCCGTAAACAGTGGGAAATGTGGAAACGCGGATGTCCAGTTCCTTATTCTCTAAGCTCCTGTTGATCCTGCCGTCCTGCGCCTTGCGGGTTTCCGCGATATCCATATCCGATAAGACTTTGATCCTGGAGATCACGCTATCCTGCAGATGCTTGGGAAGGATATTTATTTCCTGCAGTAAACCATCGACGCGGAAACGCACCCGCAGGTTTTTTTGTTCCGGTTCAATATGGATATCCGAAGCCCTGTACTTTAGCGCCTCCGTGATCAAAGAATCAACCAGTTTTATGACCGGCGCCTCATCCGCGGATTCCACCATACCTGTCTGTTTTGCTTTCTTGCCGCTTTTTCCTATCGCATCGACTATCTTGGTTGTGCCGCCTCCTGTACTATAATAATTGTCTAAAGTCGCCTCCATGCTCTTTTCGCTGACTAAGATCACATCGATACGCATATCGGGTATCAGCCGGCGGACCTGGTCCATCGCAACTATATCCGAGGGGTTGACCATGCCGACATTGAGGTTTTTGTCGATCTTAAAAAGAGGCAGCACTTTAAATTTTCTGGCGGTAGTTTCCGGAATTAACTTGATCAGATCAGTGTCGATTTGGCAATCTTCCAGGTCCATGTAAGAGATCCCCAGCGCGTCTGCCTGACTTTTTAAAACGTCTTCCTCTGTGATAAAACCTAATTTTTCCAGAGCCTGCTTTACGCTTAAGCCTGTGCGCCTGGCTTCTTCTTTCGCCTTGTCGAGCATCTCTTCATCAATAAGCCCTGCTTGCAGTAAAAATTTGATCGCTGCCTCGCTGCTAACCATGGGTCCCCCGTATTGTTTGTTACCGGCCGTTTTTGAGCAATTCTTTGATCTTAATTAAAACTACTTCGTGTTGGTAAGGTTTGGTGATGTAAACATCGGCACCCGTTTCAAATCCAAGCTTTTCGTCAGACTCCTGGGCCTTTGCAGTTAACATGATGATAGGGATTTTTTTATATTTGTCATCGAACTTGAGCATCCGGCAGACCTTGTAGCCATCCATCTTAGGAAGCATCAGGTCCAATATGATCAAATCCGGTTTCTCTTTACGCGCTGTCTCCAGGCCCTCCTGGCCATTGTAGGCAACCAGCGTTTCATAGCCGGCTTGTTCAAGTCTTATTTTGATCGCCTTGACGAGTTCTAATTCATCATCAATGACCAATATTATTTTTTTATCCATGTCACCTTTATGTCTGAACATTCATTTCTTGTATTTATCAATAATATCGCCTATTTCTTTCATCTTAAAAGGTTTGGTCAAATATTCATCTGCGCCTAAGTATTTGACAACAGGACCATCTATAGCAGGATACCCTGTGATCATCACTGTCTTCGTATTTGGATTGTTTTCCTTTAAATACTTGATCAATTCCAAGCCTGTTAACTCGGGCATATTATGGTCCAGGAAAGCCAGATCATAATCATTGAGTTTTATAAGTTCTAAGGCTTCCCTGCCATCAAAAGCAAGGTCCGCGTCATAACCCTGCCTAATCAGCCATTTCTTTATTAACTCCGCAGTCTCTTTCTCATCATCAGCAATAAGTATTTTCATTTTTGGCTAATTTACCGGCATCGCCTGACTTCCTTGCAAAAGCTGATTGACTAATTCTAAAAGCTTGGGGGCTTCGAAAGGCTTCTTGATCACCGCGTCAGCTCCCGTTAGCATACATTTTTCCTCCAAGTCCTTCTGGCCGGAAGCGGTAAATATAATGATAGGGATATCCTTAGTTTTTGGATCGGCTTTAAGTGTCTTGCAGACTTCATATCCGTTCATTTTGGGCATGATGATGTCCAATAGGATCAAGTCGATCTTCAATCCTTGGGCCTTATCAATCCCCTCCTGGCCATCAACGGCAGAGATAACCTCGTAGCCGCTAACCTTGAGTCTGATAGTGATGGCCTTAATTAATTCCGGCTCATCATCTATGACTAATATTTTCTTAAGCATGATTGCCTCCGTTTTTCGCGTTTCTCGCTTTTTTGAGCAGCCCCTCATCGCTTTTAGCATCATCGGGATATACAGCTAAACCGAAGTGGAGCTTTATTTTTTTATCCAATTTATTACTGACTAAATAATCAGCCAGCGCTTGTTTTAACCTGCCCTCTACCCCCAAAGCGCCTACTTTATCGCAGTCCATTAGAACCACTATCTCCTCGGAACCCTTTAAAGAAACATCTTCAGCCCGGCGTAGACTGCTCTTAACGACGCCTTCTATATCTTTGAGGATAGAATCTATTTCTACGTCGGAAAACTCCCGCTTTACCTTCTCTAAATCAAGCAAAGACACCATAATAATGGACATCTTTGAGTTTCTCTTCATCGCTTCTTTGATGCCATTATTGACATGCTCCTTAAAGAATTCCTCAGCAGTATATTTAAGCAAGGTGAAGCAAAACTTGCTGCCTTTGCCGGGGCGGCTTTCCACCCAGATCTTGCCCTGATGCAGTTCAACTAATGCCTTAACTATGGAAAGACCCAAGCCGGTGCCTTTTTCCCCGTCCCCGGGGACGCGGTCAAACTGCTGAAACTTGCCAAATAACTGCGGGAGGTCGTTTTTTGAGATGCCGATCCCCGTATCAGCGACGCTGCACTCGATCTCATTTTCTTTCTCCTGAAAAGAGATCTCTATGGAGCCTTTTTGGGTAAACTTCAAGGCGTTGGATATAAGATTGACGAAGATCTGGATTATCTTTTCCGCGTCAGCATAGATATCAATTTGTTTTTCAGGAGCATTGACCTTTAATTCCAGCCCCGCATCCTGTGCGAACTTAGAAAAATGCGGGATAAGCCCGCTGATAAGGCTGTTAAGGTTAACGGAGTCTCTTTTGAGCTCTACCTTCCCCGCCTCGATCTTAGAGATATCTAAAAGGTTCAATATCAACCGGGATAAGCGGTCGATATTACCCTGGACAATATTTAAATAATGCTTTTGTTCCTTATTGATCTTGCCGGGTATTTCATCGAGCACTATTGAAACAAACTCTTTCATGGTGGTTAAAGGCGTGCGCAGCTCATGGGAGACATTACTTACAAAATCATTTTTACGGCTATCTAATTGTTTTAACGCTTGATTGGAGCGTTCCAGCTCTTCGATCTTCTTTTGAATTTCTTCCTGCACTTTCTTGCGCTCGGTGATGTCGCGATAAATGCTTAAGAACATCTCCTCGTCTTTAAATCTCATCGCCGTAGTGGAGATCCAAAGTATTTTCTTTGTGCCGTCCTTGGCTCGGATGGTGGTTTCCGCTTCTTGCGGCGTGACTGCTTTATGTTCCGCGATCTCATGGAGCCTCCGGAGTGCTTTTTGGCGCTCTACGGGTTCGGGATATAACAGCCCGGTAAAATCACCGCTATTATTGGCCTCATCTGCGGTGTAGCCGGTGAGTTCCTGCATCTTTAAATTATAGACCAAAAATTTACCCGAGCTATCGCAAAAAGTGATGCCTTCGCCCGCGGACTCTGCCACAGCTTGAAATTGGTAGGACATCTCTGCGAATGTCCGCCCTGCCTGCCTGTTTATAGTTTTATTGATCACGCCCAAAGTGCTCCTCCTTTGTAAACCGCCTGAGTGATATCATACTATTTTATATAATGGTATCAATAATAATTAAAATTATAAGATTATTCAATAATGGATAATAAAATGAAATACTTTACAAAAAATCACCCTATCTTAACAAAACAGAAATATTCTTAACGTATACATTGGCCAAGGGGGTTTGGCCGGGAGGCGGCCCCATCAATGGCATAGAAGATATAACAACGCTATAGTTCCCGGGACTTAACCGGGGAATAAAATAATAAAAAACTTCCTTGTAATGCTGGCCTCTTTTCAGCGGTAATCCGTAAAAGGGGGCCCTGTCTTTAGAATAAAATATTCTGGGTCCCTGAAAAATGCTTAGATATACTTGCGGCAAATTAATATTTTGATCAGTCTTGAGCGCTTCCCAGTAAAAAACGATCCGCATGATCCTCTGGCCAAATTTTAAAGATACGGGGACCTCCAGCTCCTCGATCTTCAATGCATCGCCCACCATAATAACCGGACCCAAAGGCTTAGCCGAAGAAAAAGAGGACTCCCCTACATTAATAAGCATTTCTCCGAAAGCGGTATCCTTCTTTAACAAAACTACCTCATCGGCCGCCCCCTGTACCCTCCAGCGGCCCGAAGATAAGACCGTCCCGACGAAGCCTTTATGTTTCCCCCACTCGGGAGCGAAATCAGCCATCATATAATCAACGGTATCGGGAATTATCTTTTTTCGAAGGCTAAGCTTATCGGGCCTTAAAAAAAGAACATGCAGATCTTTTCTTTGTGAAAGCATGCTTAAAAATTTATAGGAAGATATGACTTTTGCCTCCGGTGGAATTTGGGATATAAAATATTGGCTCACCGCCTGTTTTTCCTCAAAAGGAGACAATCGTTGACGCCACCGGGGTATAAACCCCGCATCAAATAAAAAAAGAAGAATGATGATAACGAGGAGAAAAGACTCCTTGAATTTGATATTCAAAGACCCTAAAAAATTGATCGTTGCCATAAAAATAAAAACTGCCAGGGTGCTGGCATAAAAATAATCAATGGATTGCTGTCCGGGAAATTGGGAAAGCAGGTCCTGCAAAAAAAGGGGGCTTGCTATAAGTAAAATTTGGGGAGCGAAGGGGGCCATGATCAACAAAGGTCCGAATAGTTGCGATAAAAATGATAAGTTGCGGCTGCTAAACAATATTTTGAAAACTTCCGGCTCCTTAAAAATGAGCGTCCGGACAATACCCTGCGGCGTAGACCCAAGATTTGAGTACAATTTCAAATGCGCGTTGGCAGCCCCGATGCCGTGACGAAACCAAGGGATCAATACAAAAACTTCTCCTATAAATATCCCTCCTCCTAAAAGAAACGGATATAGTCCCCAGCGCAGCCGGTCCTCTCTTCGTGTCATAAAACCGTAAACCCCAAACATGAAAACAACTAAAGGCATATTCTCTTTGACCGTCATCAACAAAATACAGCACACCATGAAGTTTAAAAATTTCTTTTCTTCGAAATAATAAAAAAGCAAAAAGATGAGCGGCAAAGCCAAATTCTCAAAATTGAATTCAAAAAAGATCATCGCCACGTTGGCAGGATAAAACATATATGCCAGCATAAACGCGATGCCCCAAAGGCCTCCCAGCTTTTTGGCGGTCAGCAGGTAAAAAATATATGCGCCTGCAAAAAATGCAAAAAGCTTAAAATAAAGCATGGTTAAAGCGCTTTGAAAAAAATAGTAAAAAGGTACTAGGGCAAATGCAATGACATTAAAATGGTCCTTAAGAAAATTTCCCTCGAAAAGGCCCGTTGACAAACTGCCATGACAGAGATTCCACATCAAATTCGCATACAAAGGAAGGTCCCAGCCGGTGTAGTCTAAACGGTAATATTTTAGATCCAGTACGTAGCCCCAGCCGCAGCAGGCAGCTGCGCATAAGCATAAGGCCAGGTAATTGTATCTTAAATCCTTACCCATTTTTGGTCTCCCCTTATCAGAATGGATCCTTATAAAATTGAAGGCTTGTTGGAAAGCGCGATGGCCCTGTAGGTCGCCATCAGCAAAAAATCTAATTCCTCGACGGATATGCTTAAAGGCGGCATCAGTACGATCACATTGCCCAACGGCCTTAAAATGACGCCGTATTTGCGCGCTGCTTGACAGACTTTTACTCCCACGCGGTCTTCCAAGCGGCCTTTAAGCTCAATGCCGGCCATAAACCCTTTGTGGCGCACGTCAATCACGGAAGGCAAATTATAGAATATTTTAAGCTTTTTGGCTAAAAATTTGATTTTAGGAGCAAGTTTCATTAACGTGCGTTCTTTTTGAAAAATGTCCAGATTGGCCAAAGCAGCGGCACAGGCTAAAGGATTGCCGGTATATGTATGACCATGAAAAAAAGTCTTTTGCTTTTTATGATCAAACACGAAGCCGTCATAGACCTTTTGGGTGGTTAGTGTTGCCGCCAGAGGTAAATACCCGCCGGTAATGCCCTTGGCCAGGCACAAAAAATCCGGGGTCACCCCTTCATGCTGACAGGCAAACATCTTTCCGGTGCGCCCGAAACCCGTGGCCACTTCATCGGCAATGAGAAATACGTTGTGCTTGTAGGTAAGCTGGCGCATTTTTTTAAGCGCGCCATCGGGCCACATCAGCATGCCCGCCGCCCCCTGCACTAAAGGCTCAACGATCAAGCCCGCGATATGATGGTCTTGGGCCTTAAGGAGCTTCTCCAGATCTTCAACTGCCTGCCACCCATGCCTTTTTAAGGCAATGGTCTTAAAAGTGAGATCGCGATAAACTTTGTGAAATAGATCAATGCCGCCGACGCTGACTGACCCCAAAGTGTCCCCGTGATAAGAATTGCTCAAATGGACAAGGCCGGTCTTCTGGACTTCTCCGGTGTTTTGCCAGTATTGATACGCCATTTTGATCGCGATCTCAACGGCCGTGGACCCATTGTCCGAATAAAATACTTTCTTTAAACCGGCGGGGGCAATGCTCACCAAACGTTTGGCCAATTCCACCGCCGGAGTATTAGATAAGCCCAGCAGCGTTGAATGGCTTATTTGATCGATCTGCTTTTTGATGGCCTTATCTATCAACGGATGGCGATGCCCGTGGATATTGACCCACAACGATGAAACCCCGTCCATATAGATATTCCCATCAATGCTTTTAAGATAAATCCCATCGGCGGAATCAATGATGAGAGGTTCGTCCTTGACCCAATCTTTCATCTGGGTAAAAGGATGCCAGATGTATTTTTTGTCCCAGTGTTTTAAAAGTTGAGCTTGAGATCTTGGCATCGGCGTAAAATGTTCTTTCGGCTTAATGGTTTTAAATAAGGAACGGTCCCGAGCATCCTCACACCGGATAATTTTTCTATTTCCTGAGGGTTAGTGCTCTCGGGGAGAGATTTGCCCCCGGGCCTAGTCTGACAAAATACAATACCTTTGATCGTCGATCCCCGTTTTTTGATCTCATTAATAGTCAATAAGGTATGATTGATCGTTCCCAGCCCCAGACGAGCGACGATGATCACCTCTGCCCTTAGATCAGTGATCAGATCCGCGTTATAATAATGTTCAGCCAAAGGCGCCATCAGGCCGCCGGCACCTTCCACCAAAACAATGTCATGGTGCGCCCGCAATTTTTTTAAACAATCCTGTACCAGTTTTTTATCAAATTTGATCCCCGCCCTGCGAAAAGCCAAATGGGGAGATAGGGTCTCGGGCGCGTAAAATGGATTGATCTCTTTTAGATCATCTTTAATATCCAGCGCTTTTTTAAGAAATCGCGCGTCAAAGCCGGCGCATTGAACGGGTTTCATGACGCCGACATCATGGCCTTTGGACTTAAGTAAAACTCCTAACACATAAGTCACCACCGTCTTGCCTACACCCGTATCCGTCCCTGTAATAAAAATTAATTTATTTTCTGGCATAAGCCCAAATCACCTCAAAAGTGGCATATACGCCGCGATCATCAGCAAACCGCTTGTCATAAATGGACGCGGCCTGATTTAAGACTTCACGGCCCGCATACCCTTCCCGAGGAAGATTATTAGCCCCGATGGACTTAAGCCACGCGAGGAGCGCGTACATATCTTTAAACCGGACCTTAATACGCTCATGCTCCACCGTCGGATCTTTAAATCCCGCTTTAACCAACGCCTGGATAACTTGATCTTCATCGGGCAGACGCTTGAATTTAAGGCTCCCCGTCTTAGACTCGTCTAACGACCGGAACAATTCATCGCAGGTATGGAAGCCAAATAGCGTGCACGCCAAAACTCCTCCGGGAACCAGCACGCGCCGGGCCTGTGCAAAAGCCCTAAGAATATCCCCTGCCCATTGAAACGCTAAATTAGAGATCAAGATATCAAAACTACCATCGGGAAAAGGCAAACTATGGGCATCCCCTAAAACCCACTCCATGTCTTCATATTTTTGCTCTGCCGCTTTGAGCATGCCTTCGGCAAAATCGAGTCCTACGATTCTACTGTGGGGGAAATAATTCCTTGCCAGAGCCGTCAAATAACCTGTCCCGCAGCCGACATCAAGGAGAGCATGGACTTGAGGCTCTTTTGTAACTTGGGCCAGCAGCTTTTCTCCTATCTCCCTGTGCAGACGGGCAAACAAGTCATATTGGCCGGCTGAGTTGCTAAATGCCCGCTGTATTTTATTATTAATAGTTTGTGGCATGCTTTATCCTTGAAATTGGCAGGTATTTATTATTTTTGGCACAATAAGGAATTTTTTGCCAAATGTCTACGAGGATTTACGGCAAGAATGTTCCAAATGAAAATAATCTTTAGAACATTGTTGCCGTAAACCGAAGCAGACGGCAAAAATATTCCGTGCCAGAAATAATAAATACCTGCCAATTCACTAGTGAATCAAAAAATCTTCCAGCAAACGGTTATACTCTTTGGCCTCAACGAGAAAAGGTAAATGCCCGCATCCGTCGATCAAATCAAACCTGGCATTATACGCGTGGCCGGCCACCCAATCCATGATCGCGGGCGGACAAATATAATCCTCTGATCCTGTAATAAACTGTAACGGACAGACAACCGAAGCGAGACGATCGCGCAGGTCCGCTTTTTCTAAAATATCCAAAAAGGATTTTAAAGCCTCGCGCTTGGGCAATGATTCGCCCTGACGCAGATCCTTGACCCATTTGTAACGATCGCTTTGGCGTTCTTTCATGGTAAATAAAGAACGGAAAAAAATATCCAGTACGGATGCATAATCTCCGTCGAATTGACCGCCCAGCGTGCGGATCTTATCAATGTCCAAGCCCGCCGGATAATGACTGCTGCGGGCGAATTTGGGTATGGAGCCCGCCAAAGACATGCGCATGATCTCCGCGGGCATCATACGGTAAAGTTCAAGGGCTACCAAGCCACCGAAGGAAGAGGCGACCAAGGACACTTGACGAAGCTCAAGGCCGTTTAAAATTTGGCGGATATCAACGGCCATGTCCGTCAGGGTCAACGGCATCCAGGAGCTTTTTCCATGGCCGGGCAGATCGAGCGTCACCGCCTGATGATCCGTATGAAAAAGATCTTTCTGGGCCTGCCACCAGCGGCCCGATGCTCCAAATCCGTGAATAAATAACAGCGCTTCACCATTTCCGGAGATTTCGTAATGCCAGTTCATGCCCCCGGGCGTCTTAAAATAAGGCATGCTTATATTGTCCTTAACGCATTAAGTAATTGGTCTAGATCGTCTCGGGTGTGCGCTGCCGTCACGGTAAGCCGCAGCCTCGCGGTATTGACCGGCACCGTCGGCGGACGTATAGCCTGCACGAAAATGCTTTTGCTTAATAAATGCCGGGAAAATTCCACGGCCCGAAGCGGATCTTTGACTAAAACCGGTATAATGGGAGTAGTTGAATTCATCGTATCAAAGCCCATGACTTTAAGTTGACAATGAAGATAGTCCGCGTTGTCCTTTAATTGACGGCGCAATTGATCTTCCTGTTGGATAATTTGCAATGCCATTCGGGCGGCCTGGGCCAATGCCGGCGGCATGGCGGTTGTGTAAATAAACTCACGGCTTTTATTGATCAAATACTCCCGTAAAATTTCGCTGCCTGCCACATAAGCTCCGAAACATCCCGCGGCCTTTGACAATGTCCCCATCTGAATGTCTATCTTCCCCTGCAGGCCCAGCTCTTCGGCCAACCCGCCGCCGTGAGGCCCAAGGACGCCCGTGGCATGTGCCTCATCTACCATGACCATGGCTTCATAGCGACGGGCTAAATCCACGATCTCTGCAAGCGGCGCTTTGTCGCCATCCATACTAAAAACCGTATCCGTTACGATCAATTTTCTTTTGGCCGTGCCCAAATCCTTTAAAATCTCTTCCAACGCCCCAATATCCGCGTGGGGGTAACGCCGCAGCCCGGCACGGCTTAAAATGATCCCGTCGATAATAGAAGCGTGATTTAATTTATCGCATAAAACAATATCATCTCTCCCCATCAAAGCTGAAATTATGCCTGTATTGGCCATATATCCGCTTGAGAACACCAAAGCGCTCGGGGTTTCTTTAAAAAGAGCTAATTCCCCCTCCAGTTTTTCGTGCGGGGTCATGCTGCCGCAAACAAGCCTGGATGCTCCTGTCCCCAAACCATACTGTTCTATGGCCTCCGCAGCCGCGCGTTTGATACGCACGTCATTGGCCAAGCCCAGATAATCATTCGAGGAAAAATTCAATACCCTCCGGCCATTTTGCATGATTTCCCTGCCCTGAGGAGAATCCAGATTTTTCAAAGAACGCCTTAACCCTAAGGCCTCTATTTGCTCCAATTCTTTTTGTAAAAAGGCGTTCATCGCAATAAAAGAATGTCCCCGGCAGTTTTTTTAACAATGACCCCGTTATCTTTGCGGATCAAAAGCGCCCCGTCTTCGTCCAGATCAACCGCTTGCCCCTCAATAGTGCCGGCGGGGTCTGTTAACCGCAAGCGCTTGTTGATGGTCGATGAGCGCTCTTTCCATGCCTCCGTGATATCAAAAAAATCACAATGCAAAAGTTTAATATACCATTTATCCAGAGAACGCAAGACGGCTTGAAAAACTTCCACCCGGTCAAAACTGCGGCCCGCGGCCATTTTCAAAGAACTTGCTCCGTCGACTAATTGATGCGCCGATGTGTTGATATTAAGGCCGATGCCTACGACGACAAATTTGACCTGATCGGATTCCGCGCGCAACTCCGTTAAAATACCGGCCAGCTTATGCCCTTTCCAAAGCAGATCATTCGGCCATTTGATCGAAACTTTTAAATCACTGACCCCTTCAAGCGCTTCTGCCAAAGCCACTGCCGACATTAATGTCAGCAAGGAAAGTTGATTGAGCGGCAACGTCGGGCGCAGAACAAAAGAAAAATATAATCCTTTGGTCTTGGGCGATACCCAGACGCGTCCCAGGCGCCCGCGGCCTTTGGACTGAGTTTCCGTACAAATCACCGTGCCCTCGACAACGCCTTCCATTCCCAAACGAAATGCTTCGTCCATGGTGGATGGCGCCGTATCCATGACAATAATATTTTTACCGATGATCTTAGTGTTAAGACCGAATTGGATCTCAAAAGCGCGAAGTTTGTCGGGGCTCGCAACCAGCCGATAGCCTAAATGCGGGACCGCGGCGATCTCATAGCCCTGGCCGCGCAACTCCTGCATATACTTCCAGATGGCGGCACGGGACATCTTCAACCGCTGGCTGATCTCCTCGCCGGAAATATACCCGCCGCTTTCTTTCAAAAATTGAATAATGCGTTCCTGCATATAAGGAGATTATAAACCTGCGCCGGAAGGATTGTCAACTGGAATGGTAATTGGGGTTTACAATTAAATAACGACGGCGGGTAAAAACTAATTTCTCTGATTGTAGTCTTCTAAATGCATTTGATTTTGTTCATTAGCATCGTTCATTCTTTGAGCCAAAGATTCCATACGCATTTGGTTTAGTTCCAGGATATCATTCATTCTTTGGGCTGAAACTTCCGCACGCCTTTGGTTTTGCTCCATAAGATCGCTCATGCTTTGCATCTGCATTTGGGCGCGCAATTGATTGGTCTCCAAGAGATCATTCAACCTTTGCGTTTGGTTCTGTATGTTTTCTTGATTTGTTTGATAAAAACGTGATGCCTGAGCGGCTTCTTTGAGAGACGGGTTCTGCAGCATTTCTTGATACATTTCATCATTTTGATCCGTCTGGTGACTTAAAATACTTTCTTTATTTTCAAGACCCTTTAATAGGTCCCTAAAATACCCATTCTGATTTTTATCCGGCATTTCTTGGAGGCCTCGTTTTAAATCACCTATCTGCCGCCGAAGGAAAGCCAGATCTTCTTCTTTATCTTTTAGATCTTGAAAGATTTTCTCCCTTTTTATTTCATTCTCCCCCTTCTGGCCTGAAACGCCGATACTATTTAGAATGAGGCCGAAATAACGCCTGCCCGCCTCTGTATTTATAAGGCTTGCAAATAAAACTATGACGAAAAATGCTATAAAAATATATCGCATAAAAATATTCTCCTGATAAAAAACTTAGTAAGTGCCAAGGAAGGGATTTGAACCCTTACGGCCGTGAGACCACTGGTTTTTGAGACCAGCGCGTATACCAGTTCC
>CAYNGE010000030.1:0-12785 GCA_964396865.1 uncultured Planctomycetales bacterium | reverse complement strand
TTGCCGGGTCAATATTATGTAAGGAATGAGCATGCCTAAAATTTTAGTCATTGTGGAGTCTCCCGCTAAAGTCAAAACCATCAATAAGATCTTGGGGCCTAAATATAAAGTCACGGCTTCTATGGGGCATTTGATCGATCTGCCTAAATCTACCATTGGTGTTGATGTAGATAAGGATTTTGCGGCCAAATTTATTGTGGTGCGCGATAAACAAAAGACCTTGGCCAAATTAAAGAAGGAAGCCAAGGGAGTAGATGAAATTTACATTGCCACTGATCCTGACCGTGAAGGAGAGGCCATCGGCTGGAATTTGATAGAGCACATTGGCATCAGTAAGAAGGTTTACCGGGTGGTTTTCCATGAGATCACCAAGGACGCCGTCAAGAAGGCTTTTTCGCATCCACGGGAATTTAACCGCAAGCTGGTAGACGCTCAAAATGCCCGACGGGTATTAGACCGCATCGTAGGTTATCAGATCAGTCCTTTATTATGGAAAAAAGTAGGTTCTCGTCTGAGTGCGGGCCGGGTGCAGTCCGTGGCTTTGCGTTTGATCGTTGAGCGTGAAGAGGCCATCCAAAGTTTTGTGCCTCAAGAGTACTGGGAGATCGCTGTTGACCTGCAAAAGAAAGGCAACAAAGAACACTTAAGCGCGAATTTGGAGAAAATAGACGGCGAAAAAATAGACTTTAAAGACCAGGGGATGACAAATAATATCGCCGAAGAAATTAAAAAAGGATCTTTTAAGATCGCCGCTATCAATATCAGGCAAGTCAAACGTAACGCGCCGCCGCCGTTTATCACCAGCACTTTGCAGCAAGAGGCTTTTAGTAAATTAGGGTTTAACACATCCAAGACCATGATGATCGCTCAGCAGCTTTATGAGGGTATTGAGATGGGTGATGGGGAACCCGAAGGTTTGATTACATACATGCGCACGGACTCTGTCAACATCGCCTCGGAGGCCATAGAAAAAGTCAGGGGATTGATCAAAAAAGAATACGGCAAGGACTATTTACCTGATGAACCTAACCGTTTCAAATCTAAAAAAAGCGCTCAGGAGGCCCATGAAGCCATACGTCCCAGCAGTTTTGATCACAGGCCCGACAACGTCAAACAATATCTAACCGACGAACAATATCGTTTGTATGATCTTATTTGGAAGAGATTTATCAGCTGCCAGATGACGAATGCGACCTTCGAGCAGACTAAGATCGAGATTGTTGCCGGGCGTTTTCAATTCGGGGTTTCGGGTTCCATATTGGCATTCCCGGGGTATTTGGCGATGTATAAGGACCAGGAGGAACAGGACATCAAACTTGATCCTTCTTTATACGCCCAAGGCGATCTGCTTGATCTTTTGGCGGTTGCTCCCAGCCAGCATTTTACTAAACCTCCGGCGAGATATTCGGAAGCAAGTTTGGTCAAAGCTTTGGAAGAACAGGGTATCGGACGGCCTTCCACCTATGCTTCCATTATCCAAACGTTAGTTTACAGGAATTATGTGCTGCGTGACCGCGGTTATTTTACAGCTACAGATCTGGGGATCCGCATCTGCCATTTGCTCATGGAATATTTTAAAAAGGTCATGGATATTGGTTTTACCGCGTCCATGGAAGAGGAATTAGACTCCATCGAAGACGGCACAAATGATTATGTCAAGGTGCTTGGCGATTTTTGGCGTCCGTTTAAAGAAGAATTGGATTTTGCTTCGGCTAATATTCAGAAAACCGAGGTAACCATCGAAAAACCCTGTCCTGACTGCGGCAGGCCCATGACGGTTAAATGGGGGCGCAGAGGGCGTTTTATCAGCTGTACAGGTTTTCCTGAATGTAAACACGCCGAGCCTTTTGGCACCGGCGTCAAATGCCCTCAGGAAAATTGCACCGGAGAGCTCGTTGAACGCCGTTCACAGCGCTCAGCCGTATTTTATGGATGCAGCCGTTATCCGGAATGTAAGTTTGTTGCCAACAAACTACCTTCTACCAATCCATGACCGATCATCTTGATAAATTTTTTACCTACCTGGAAGTTGAAAAGAATTATTCTGCCCACACTTGCGTCAATTACCGGATCGATTTGGAAGACTTTATAAGATTTTTGGAGAAGACCCCTGTGGAAGCGACGGCCTATTCTGATCTGCGCAGGTTTTTAGCCCAACTGAAGGCGCGTCATTTAAAACCGCGGACCTTGGCGCGCAAACTATCAAGCCTGCGTTCTTTTTTTAAATTTTTACAGCGCGAGAAGATCATTCAAACTAATCCGGCCAAACTTATGGTCACTCCAAAATTAGATAAGCCCCTGCCGCATTTTCTAAGCGAAGAAGAGGCTATTCAAATTATCGAAGCGCCCCAAAGCAGTAAAATTGCATCCATGCGTGATAGGGCCATTTTTGAGACCCTTTATTCAACCGGCATACGGGTCTCTGAATTGGTGGGCTTAAACATAGAGGATGTGGATTTTATCGGCAATATCATAAAGGTCATGGGTAAAGGTAAGAAAGAGCGCATGGTCCCCATCGGAGACAAAGCTTTGGATGCGTTAAAAGAGTACATTGGACAGCGGAAAATAGATTCCGAATTTCTTTTTTTAAATAAAGGCGGCACACGCTTAAGCGATCGCAGTGTGCGCAACATCATCAATAAATATATTCTTCAGCAGGCGATGGGTCAGCATGTAACCCCGCACATGTTCCGTCATTCTTTTGCCACCCATTTACTTAATCACGGAGCTGACTTGCGCTCTGTGCAGGAACTCTTAGGTCACGTCAATTTGTCTACCACCCAAATTTACACCCATCTGACCACCGACAGGCTCAAAAAAGTTTACGACCAGGCCCATCCCCGCGCTTAATATAGATTAAATACTTAATTGTGATTTCACAGATCAAAGGTTATAATAATAAAATGTTTTTATTATATGATCTTATTTTTCTACTTTACGCGATTTTTTACTTGCCATACCTTTTGCTGACCAGGCGTGGGTATGCGGGTTATGCCATTCGTTTTGGTTTTTTTCCTTCACGAATAAAAAAGCAGATTACAGCGATGCCCAATATTTGGGTACATGCGGTCAGCGTGGGGGAAGTGATGGTTATCGATGGATTTATTGACCGGTTAAAAAAGAGTTATCCGGCCTATCAGTTGATCGTGACAGTTACGACTAAAACCGGTTATACATTAGCCCGTCAACGTTTAAAAGATAGAGCTATAGTCATATCTTCACCGTTGGATCTAAGTTTGATTACCGGCCGGTTTGTGCGGTTGATCAATCCGAGAATATATATCGCCGCCGAAACTGAAATTTGGCCAAATCTTTACGGACAGCTATACCGCCGCCGCATCCCTATAGCTGTTATTAACGGCAGGATCTCCGAAAGATCTTTTGGCCGTTACAAGATCATCCGGTTTTTATTAAAAAGAATCTTAAATCAGGTTTCAGTTTGGTGTATGGCAAGTTCAACGGATGCTAAGCGTACGGTCCAGCTAGGCGCCGATCCCTCACGCGTGATGGTCACGGGAAACATGAAATTTGATGAACATTCTTTATCTTCTGATCCGTCGTATGCTGATTTTCCAAACGGTAAAGATGGGCTCTGGTGGGTGGCCGGTTCAACGCATCCGGGTGAAGAAAATATTGTGTTGGATGTTTATAAGGGAGTTATTAAAGAAGATCCGCGGTGGCGGTTAGTGATAGCTCCCCGTCATATAGAAAGGACAGGGGAGATCATGGAACTGATCACCCGCCGTGGTTTTAAAGCGGTTAAATTCTCACAAATACATTCCGGACCGCTTGGGGATGAAACGGTCGTTGTGGTAGATACGATCGGCCACCTGCGTACTTTGTATTCTTTGGCCTCTTTGGTATTTATCGGAAAAAGTTTATACGTCGGTGGAGGGCAGAATGTCATTGAGCCTGCTTTTTATGGTAAGGCCATTGTCATTGGCCCCAGGTTCGAAAATTTCACAGACGTTATTTCTTGTTTTAAGGAAAATAACGCTATCGTGCAGGTTAAAGACGCGCATACTTTCCAGATCGCCGTCAGGGCCTTGTGTGCCGATGGATCAAAGCGTCAAATTTTAGGCGACGCGGCTCGTCATGTTGTTGCCGCCAACCAGGGGGCCGGCCAGCGCAATTTAGATCGCTTAGCGGAGTTTTTAAAATGAGCGGATATTTGCTTTCAGTCATGAAAGGCGAAAAAACAAGCTTCCAGGCCTTGCTGATAACTTATTTGTTACTGCCTTGGTCTTTAGTTTACGGGTTGGGTGTTTTTTGCCATCGTAATTTCTGCCGTATAAAAGGCCCTTACAAGGCCCCCAAACCTGTGATCAGCATCGGTAATATAACGCTCGGGGGGTCGGGCAAGACCCCATTGGTCATTTGGCTTGCGCGGAATTTACAGGCTAAGGGGCTTAAATCCGTTATTTTAATCCGCGGGTATATGCCTCAGGCTTCAAAAGACAGCGATGAAGCGGATATGTTAAATGAACAAATACCGTATATACCGGTTTTGACCGGGGCTGATCGTGCGGCCAATATCCGCCAAGTATTGGGAACTTTGCCGGTGGATGTATTTATTTGTGATGATGCTTTTCAGCATTGGGCGCTTAAGCGGGACCTCAATATCGTGGTCCTGGATGCCGTCAATCCGTTTGGCAACGGTTATCTTTTACCTGCGGGAGTTTTACGCGAAGAACCATCTGCCTTGAAGCGTGCGCATATTATTGTGCTGACAAAAACAGACGGGCCTCGTGACACCCAAGCCTTACGCGCCAGGCTTAAAACCATCAATGCTCATGCCTTGATCGTCGAAAGCCGCCACAAGAGCGGCGGTGCTGTGGATGTTTTTGGCACGCAAGCTCATCCTGAAGATTTTTTAAAAGATAAACGCGTGGTCGGGTTTTGCGCCATCGGCGATCCTCTTTCTTTTGAGACGGGATTAAAAAATCTTGGAGCAAATGTTGTTAAGGTATTTACTTACAGGGACCATCATGTTTATCAACACAAGGACATCCAACAGATGGTGCAGTTGGCCCGCGCTCAAGGAGTACAAACGCTTGTGACAACCCATAAAGATGCTGTCAAATTACAGGCCTTTAAAGATCTATTTGAAGGCCTTCATTTAGTTTATATTCCCATTCAATTAGAGATCACCAAAGGATCTGATGAATTCCTTCAAAAAGTCATGCTTGTTTGCCGCGGTTAAAACAGCGGCTGTTGTTTTTATGTTTTTGCCTTTTAGGGTAAGCCTTTGGATGGGTCGCTCTTTGGGCATCATCGGGTATTATTTTTTACCGAAAAAAAAGGCGGTGGTTTATGCCAATTTAAAGACGGCCTTTGGCCGAAAGCGTTCTCCGTCGCAATTACGCGCTCTGTCCAAGTCTGTTTTTATAAATTTGGTCCAAAATCTTGTGGAGTTGTTATGCCTGCCTAAGATCAAACGTTTGGGGCTCAAACATTTTGTCGAGTTGCAAAATAAGGAGAATATTGATGATGCCTTGGCCCGCGGCCATGGGGTTATTTTTTTGGCCATTCATTCGGGGAGTTGGGAGTTGGCCAGTATCGTAGGCGGGGTGACCAATCATTCTTATCATATAGTGGCCAATGAACAGCCCAAGATGCCGCAATTAGACATCATGCTTAATGAATACCGCACCATGGCAGGAGCTCATGTGATCACCGCGGGAGCGTCTGCCAAAGAAATTATTAAAGTCCTCCAGAATAATGAGATTATTTCTTTGGTTTTAGACCAGGGCGGCAAAGAAGGGGTAGCTGTACCATTTTTCGGCAAGACAGCATCCATGTCCACAGGAGCGATACGTTTGGCTTTAAAATACGGATGTGCCGTTTGTCCGGTGTGGATCGAGCGCGGGAAAACGGGTAAGCATATTTTAAAAGTCTTTCCGGCCATGTCATTGATTTCGACGGGTGATTTGGAAAAAGATATTATCGCCAACGTCGCTTCTGCAACTAATCATTTTGAGCTTTTATTAAAAGAACACCCTTCGGAGTATCTGTGGTTTTACAAGGTGTTTAAATATACGACCCAGGCACAGACAGTCATTGTTGACGACGGGCGCACAGGGCATTTGCGTCAGTCTCAGGCCTTGGCCCGCAATTTGGGGGAGATCTTAAATAAAAAGGGGAAATCGGTCACAGATAATACCGTTTCTTTGCAATGGCGCGGGTCCTGGGCCATTATGGGTTTTTCTTTTTATGTGTTCATAGCCCAGTATTTAAGTTTCTTACGGGGTGAAGGTTGTTTGAAATATTTTTTGACAAGTTCCTGCTATGAGGAGTTGATGAAATTGAAAGCGGATTTTGTAATCTCTTGCGGGGCCCAGGCCGCTGGGATTAATTTTATTTTAAGCCGAAACCACCTAGCCAGATCGATCTCCATTTTAACGCCCGGTTTGCTTTCCCTGGATCGTTTTGATGTGGTGGTTTTGCCGGAGCATGACCACACCGTGCGCAAGCGCCGAAAGGCGCTTCTCATCGAACCCAAGGTGGCTCCTAATTTGATCAATGCCGCTTATATGAAAGAGCAAAGTGAAGGATTGGTCAAACATTATTCGCATTTAAAAAACAGCGTACGCACCAAATTCGGGGTTTTGATCGGCGGGGATACCAAGGGGGTCACTTTTGATGATGCCAAAATACATCAACTGATCGATCAGATCAAAGAAGCGGCCCTGCATTATAACGCGGACATTTTATTGACCACCTCCCGGCGCACGCCGCCGGCCATTGAGCAGATCATCCTGCAGGCGTTGAAGAATTTTGAACGCTGTTCCTTATGCGTGATCGCTAATCAGCGTAATATGCCCGAAGTTATCGGCGGGATCTTAGATCTATCTGACCTGGTCATTGTTTCGGGTGAAAGCATTTCCATGGTTTCCGAAGCTGTCAGTTCAGGCAAGAGCACCATCGTATTTGCCGGAGGCAAGCAGTATAAGGATGTGCCACGGGATAAATACGAAGATTTTGTATTGAAATTAAATGACCAGGGGTATTTACTGGCCACTTCAGTCAAAGACCTATCAGCGAAAATGGCGCAACTGTTAAGTCGTAAAATAGCTCTGAAGTCATTGGATGACCAAAGCATCATCCAAAGCGGTTTGGAGGCTATTGTATAGTGAAGCAATAAAATTATTATTGTCGGCGCATATAGATGAACAGCTATTATGTTTTCGGCACGGAATATTTTTGCCGTCTGCTTCGGTTTATGACAAAAATGTTCTAAAGACTATTTTCATTTGGAACATTTTTGTCATAAATCCTCGCAGACATTTGGCAAAAAATTCCTTATTGTGCCTAAAACATAATAGCTATTCATCTTTAACGCATGCTTTCATTGTAAGGGATAAATTTGTTCTTTGAGCGACACTGTCGATTTTAGCCAAAGCAGCTCATGCTTTGAGGGAATCCCGAGGCTTTTGGCCGAGGGATGGCTGAACATGTTTGAGCCGCAAGCTTCCAGAGAAGCTTAAGGCGAGTTGTTCAGCCACCGAAGAAGCATGAGACCTTTGGCGTTAAAAAATCGACCCGTGGAGCGAAAAAGAATAAATTTAGCCCTTAACTAACGTGTTAAAAGAGAAACTATGAACATCTTACAAATTCTTCCAGAGCTTAATGTCGGCGGGGTGGAGACCGGGACCGTGGATCTGGCCAAATACCTGGCGGCCAAAGGCCATAAGTCCGTGGTTGTCTCCAACGGCGGCGGTTTAGTTGAGACGCTCGAGTCTTATGGCTGCAAACATTATTCTTTGCCGGTGCATAAGAAGAATTTATTTACCATATTTCGCTGCATCGGCAAACTGGTGTCGATCATTGAATATGAGAAGATCGATATTGTTCACGCCCGTTCCAGAGTACCGGCCTGGATCGCTTTTTTTGCCTGCCGCAGGACCGAAGCCCGTTTTATAACCACTTGCCATGGTTATTATTCCCGGCATTTGTTTAGCCGGGTGATGAGCTGGGGAAAATTGATCATAGCCATCAGTGATGTCATTGGCCGGCACATGGTGGAGGATTTCGCGACCCCCGCGGAAAATATCCGCGTGATCGCCCGCAGCGTTGATGTTGAGAAATTCAATTTACCGCGGGCGCCTAAAACAGACCCCAAGGCCCATACGATCGTTATGATCGGCCGCATTACCCCCTTAAAGGGCCATACCTATTTTTTAAAAGCCATGGGCCGGGTGATAGCTAAGATGCCATCCGTTAAGATCCAAATTATCGGCGATGCGCCCCCTAAAAAACAAGCTTATAAAGAGGAATTGATCTTATTGACCAAACGTCTTGGGATCAGCGGGCAGGTTGAATTCTTAGGCAACAGGCGTGATATACCTCAATTATTGTCCAAAGCAGATTGTTTAGTCCTTTCAACGGTGACCCAGGAGGCTTTTGGCCGTGTGATCATTGAAGCTCAGGCCGCCGGGGTGCCGGTGGTGGCCAGCAGAGTGGGTGGAGTGACCGAAATTATTGATCATGAGAAAACAGGGCTTTTGGTCTTGCCCAAAGACATCGAGGGTATGGCGGAAGCCGTATTGCGCATTTTAAATGATCCTTCTTTTGCCGCCGGGCTTGTCAGTGAAGCTAAAAAGAAAATAGAGGCCAAGTATACCCTGGCAAAAATGGCGGATGCCACCATTGCAGTTTATAAAGAACTTGCAAATACGACGAATATTTTGATCATTAAACTGACTGCCGTGGGAGACGTCATATTGTCGACCGCGGCATTTGCCGCCATCCGTCATAAATTCCCCAACGCTCAAATTTATTGTTTAACTTCTCCCGCAGCCAGCGCCATTGTCCAGAGTTGCCCGTATTTAAACGAAACTATGGTCGTTGACCCTAAGTCCAAGAATTTTAAAGACCTTTGGCATATGAGCCAGGAATTGCGCCGTCACCATTTTGACAAAGTGGTGGATCTGCAAAATAACCGCATCAGTCATTTATTGGCTTTTTTAAGCATGGCTAAAGAGACCTACGGTTACAATAACGGCAAGTTTGCTTTTTTATTATCCAGAAAAATAAGGAACGATATCCGTAATATTCCGCCAGTAGAACATCAATTCCGGGTATTAAGAATGTTGGGCATTGATTATGATCCTGAGGTCAGGCTCCAATTATGGCCTTCCCCTAAAGATGAAGCTTATGTGCGATCTCTGTTAGACAGCGAATGGTTGAGCGGTGACCATGTTTTTGTGGGGTTAAACGTGTCTGCTTCCGGGCAATGGCCGACTAAAAATTGGCCCGTGGAACACATGGCCAAGTTATGCGACATTTTAGGGCATAAAAATATCCGGGTGGTCCTTACAGGAGAAAATAAAGATAAGATTTTAGCCAGGCAATTGATGGCCTCTGCCCGCGCCAAGCCTGCCAGTTTCGTAGGAAAGACGACCATTTTGCAGTTGGCTGCACTTGTTAAACATTGCCGGGCGTATATTTCCGTGGATTCGGCCCCCTTGCATGTGGCGGCCGCGATGAGGGTGCCCGTGATAGCTATTTTTGGGCCGACAGATGCCCGCCGTCATATGCCGCCCGCGGATAGATCCGTGGTTTTACATAAACCGATGAAGTGTTCGCCCTGCTATTCTCCCAAATGTAAAATAAAAACTCATGCGTGTATGAATGATATTTTACCGGAAGAAGTGGCTAAAAGAGTGATGCAATTGATCAAATGAACATTCTTTTTCTGACAACGCATGCGAATACCGGAGGCATTACCAGTTATCTTTTGACCTTGGGACAGGGATTAGTCAAACAAGGACATAAGGTGCTGGTGGCATCCTCCGGAGGGAACTGTGTTCCTCGCCTTGAAGAGGCGGGAATTCGGCATGTCAGGATCAATATACGCACAAAATCGGAAGCACATCCTAAATTATTATTAGCTTGTGTGCGGTTAAATCGTTTGGTCTACGAGGAGCATATAGATATTATTCACGCTCAAACGCGGGTTACCCAGGTGTTGGGGTGTTGGTTGGGCCTGTGCACAGGCATTAAGATGGTGACCACCTGCCATGGTTTTTTTAGACCACGCTGGTTTAGGAAAACATTTCCCTGCTGGGGGGATGCGGTGATCGCCATTAGTAAACCCGTGGCCCTGCATTTAAATGGGGATTTCGGTATCGATCAAAATAAAATACATTTGATCGCCAACGGCATTGATCTAAGTCGATTTGTTGTGACCACGCAATCAAAGCGCCGGGACATGCGGATAAAATGGAATATAGATGGCGGCGTAGTCATAGGGACGATCGCGCGCCTGTCAGATGTCAAAGGCATCTCTGTTTTAATTAAGGCCATGCCGTTGGTCCTTAAAGAAATGCCTTCGGCAACTCTGATGATCGTGGGACAAGGCCCGGAGGAGGCGAATTTACGTCAATTGACTCAGGATCTGTCATTAAAGGCCCAAGTGCGTTTTGAGAATACCGTCGATCAAACACAAGATCTTTTGCCTGTTTTTGACGTTTTTGTGATGCCTTCCTTAATGGAAGGTTTGGGCTTATCGGTGATGGAAGCTCAGGCCTGCGGCATTCCCGTTGTGGCATCCAGGGTCGGAGGTTTGGTCGATCTTATTAAAGACCGGGAAAGCGGTCATTTAGTTGCGCCCAATGATCCGGCAGCTTTAGCCCAACGCCTGATAGAGGTTTTTTGCAATCCTGATGACTCTCAAATGATGGCCCGTCAGGCAAGATCAAATATTGAACAATATTTTTCAGCTGAAAGCATGGTCAACCAAACACTTAAAATTTATGAACAATATTCTCATCGTTAATATCAATTGGCTGGGGGACGCCGTTTTTTCCATTCCTTTTTTTAAGGCCCTTAAGAAAACGTATCCGCAGGCAAGGCTGACCTGTTTGTGCGTGCCCAGGGTCAAAGATGTCCTGCAGTATTGCCCTTATGTGGATAAGATCATTATTTATGATGAACGCGGGAAACACCGTTTTCCCTGGCGAAAATGGAAATTGATCCGTTATTTGAGAAAAGAAAGATTCGACGCGGCTTTTTTGCTGCACCGTTCCATGACACGATCTTTGATGGTATATCTGGCCGGCATACCTTTGCGCATAGGTTACGGGAAATTTAAAGGACTATTGACCCATCCGGTGGCCATGAAAGCGGAAGACTGCCATCGTTGTGATTATTATTTAAAAGTCTTGGAAGATTACGGCATTAAGGTTGAAGACCGTTTATGCGAACTGCGTTTGAAATTAGAGGACATGGAAGCCGTGGATGCCAAATTAAGCAAAGCAGGCATTGGCCAGGCAGAGAAATTTGTGGTATTGAATACCGGCGGCAATTGGGACCTTAAACGATGGAGCGCGGATTCTTTTACCCGGTTGGCCAAACGCATGGACCAGGAATTCGGTTTTAAAGTTGTTTTTTCCGGTTCGGCCAAAGACAAGGAATATTGCCGGCAGATCGCCGCTGCCGCCTTGGCCCGGTCCGTTGTCCTGGCCGGAGAAACAACATTAGGAGAATCGCTGGCTCTTTATAGAAGGGCGCAAGTTGTGATCTCCGCGGACACGGGTCCTTTACATTTGGCGCATAGTGTAGGCGCTACTGTGATCGGTATTTTTGGACCCACCCGTCCTGAGATCACCGGCCCCCGGGGGGTTGGCCGTTGCCAAATTATCTTTAAAGATGTCGGGTGTAATAAAGCTCCTTGTTATCATTTATCATGCACCAATAATGTGTGCATGCAATCTGTGACGGTGGATGATGTTGTTGCGGCTTTCAAAAAGATCATTGATTAAGCGTATTTTAGTCGTCAGCATGACGAATATCGGGGATGCGGTATTGACATGTCCGGCCATCGATATTTTACGGCAGGATTTTCCCCAGGCCCAAATAGATGTGGTGGTTGGGAAAAAAGCGGTCTCACTTTTTGCGGATAATCCTTACGTAGGCATCAAGGTTTTTGATAAACAGGCCCCTTTAAGAGAGAAATACGCGTGGTTTTTGGATCTATACCGGATGAAATATGATGTTGTAGTGGATTTACGCCATACTTTATTGCCCTTGCTGTTATGGCCTAAATATGCCACGCCGTTTTGGGGCGGTAATTTTTTTAAGGGACATAAGAGGGACAGGCATTTAAATCGTCTGCGCCAGGTTTATGATTATAATGCTCCTGCAAAGACGCGGTATGCTATTGTAACAACGAAAGAAGATGAAGATTTTTTTGCAAAGGAAGTTGGTCCTTCTTTGCAAGGCCGTAGTTTTGTGGTGATCGCTTGCGGGGCCGCGGATTCTGCCAAGCGTTGGCATGCTAAAGGGTTTGCGGCGATCGCTGATCATTTATCCGGCACGCACAAGGTTGTTTTCGTTGGAGACACTCAGGATGCTTTATTAATAGAAGAAATTCAAAGGATGATGAAAACGTCTGCTGTGTCTTTGGCGGGCAAAATTAATTTGCGGCAATTGGCGTTTGTTTTAAAGAAAAGTTCCTGGGCTTTGACCCATGACAGCGGGGTTTTGCATCTGGCTTGTTATTTTAATGTGCCGGTGATAGCCCTTTGGGGGCCTACGGATATAAACCGGTACGCTCCATGGAGCAATAGATCCGTAATCATCAGACGCAATGAAAAATGTGTTCGTTGCAGGGACCCTAAAAGTCCTCTGCCGCATAATTGCATGTCATTTATAGAAGTGGAAGATGTGTTAAATGCCATAAAAAAGATCCAGCTATGAAATCTACGAACTTCCATAATATTTTGATCGTTCGCACTGACCGTATCGGAGATGTAGTCCTGACTACTCCGGCGATCAAAGCC
>CAYNGE010000029.1:0-13082 GCA_964396865.1 uncultured Planctomycetales bacterium | reverse complement strand
CAGGCAAATACAAAGAAAAATAATAAAAATATCTTTTAGGCTGCTTCCAAACCTCCGGATGTTCCAGGCAAAGGTTTCCGATAACATATACCACAACAATGGAAGCCGCAACGCCGATCGCAAGAGACAACAGTGTCAACGGCCAATCTAAACAGGCCCAGGTCAAAAGACTTATTAAAAATAAAATAACGATCTTCATATTTAAATAAAATGTTGTAAAACTAAATGCATATAATTCTGCCCGTGAAGGACCACGCCGACAGCCTGATCTAAAAATAGCTCTCTAATTCCGGGAATAAGCAGGCACCCGCCTAACACGCAGCCTAGAGCCAATACTTCCATAGGTACACGCATCAATACCGGCACTTCTTTAATGTGAACAAATTCTTCTTTCAAAGGTCCACAAAATCCATAACGTACCACCTTCATCAATGCCCCTAATGTTAATAAACTGGCCGCCACCGCCCAAAAAGCATAACCGATCCGGCCCGCTTGAACGGCAGCGATAATGATGAGAAGCTTGCTCCAGAATCCGTTAAAAGGAGGAACACCTGACACAGCCATCGCGCCAATAAACTGGGTCGTCCCTGTTACCGGCATTTTGCGGCTTAGTCCGCCAAGCTTCCTGAGATCCCGCGTGCCTGTTGCATATTCCACGGCCCCGGCATTTATGAATAAAAGTGACTTGATCATCGAATGGTTAAAAACATGAAAAACTGCTCCCAAAATCCCCAGCGGCGTGCCCAGGCCTATCCCTAAAAAGATATAGCCCATTTGGCCGATCGACGAACAAGCTAAAAGCCGCTTGATGTCCCACTGGCCTATGGCCAGGAACCCTCCTATGATCATAGAAAGCACGCCTAAAAACATAAATATCCCTAAAATATCCGGCGTAACACCGATCACATTATAAAAGATCCGGCATATCGTATAAAACCCCATAGTTTTGATCAGCACTCCCGAGAGCATGGCTGAAACCGGCGCCGGCGCCGATGGATGAGCATCCGGCAGCCAGGCATGAAAAGGAACAAGCGCCGCCTTAAGTCCAAACCCCATGATGAATAAAACACTGATCATCATACCAATATTAGTTTTACCGGAATGCGCAAAAACATAACCCATTTGAGCCATGTTCAGCGTAGAAGTAAAACCATAAAGGAGCGCTATGGCCAGAAGGATAAAAAATGAACCCATCAGGCTTAACATGGCATACTTAAAGGCGGCCTCAAATTGATGGCGCTCAACACCAAAAGCGATCAAAGCGATAGTGGCTACCGAGGCAATCTCAAGAAAAACATAAAGGTTAAATATGTCACCGGTCATAATGACACCATTCATGCCGGCGATCATAAAAAGAAATAAAGCGTAAAATTTCCACATCGAGGTGAATTTCTCAATATAATTCACAGAATAAACACAGATCAAAAACGCCATGAGACTTATGATGATAGCCATAAATGCCGATAACCCGTCAAGCACCAGGGAGATCCCCATCATTGATCTCCCAATACCTGTACAGTAAACCAAAATGCCCTGACGGTTAACGACAAACATTAAACCAATGGCGCACAGAAGCTGGCCTAAAGTCGCGATCATCGCCAAATAAGGGGCGAATTTACGGCTGCGCCCTCCTGCCAAAGTGATCAAAAATCCTCCGGCAAAGGGGATCACAATAAAAAGACAAAGCAGATTTGTGCCCAGCATCATCCCTTTAGGTCCTTGATTTGAGTGATATCAAAAGTGCCGTACTTTTCATAGATCCGTATGGCCAAAGCGATCAGTACGATCAGCATGGCCAAGCCCACAACAATAGATGTTAACACCACCGCCTGAGGAATAGGGTCATTATAAGATATCAACACAAAGAATAAATTAACGGCGTATTGCGTAATGACAACACCGATGATCATTTTGATGATGTTGCGCTTTCGCAAAATACAATAAAGCCCAAGTCCAAAGAATATAAGGCAAAGCAAATAGATCATCATGAGTCGGCCTCCTCGTCGTCTTTATTCTTATACCGCAAAAGCAAAACGATGGAAAAAATGGCGAACACCCCGGTTCCCGCCTTTAACGCGATCTCTATCGGGCTAAAGGATACCATCCCCGCGTTATAGAAACTAAAAGGGTCGCCGTTGGAAATAAAATTCAGTAATAAATACCCGACGACAAAGGACAAAAGAACAAGACTAAAAAGCAAAAGGATCCCTCTGGCACTAAAGAACAAGGCGATGACCCTGGGCAGCTTCTTTAAACCGGCATTCTTACCATAGGCCAGCATAATGTTAATAAAGGTCAGCGCAATGATAACACCGCCGACAAATCCTCCTCCGGGTGAAGCATGTCCCATAAAAAGGATGTTGATCCCGTATAATAAAACAAAACCCACACTTAGCCTTGTTGCCGTTTGCACGATCAAAGACATTCCGGACTGTTGTTCTTTAGTCATTCTTTTTACCTTTGGGCCTCAGGATGGCCAAAATGGCTATGACAGCGATAAATAATATGGCGGCTTCCCCAAAAGAATCAAAAATACGATATTTCAAAGTAACCGCCGAGACCAGATTGACTTCACCCGTATTAAGCAAATTCCGATGGAGCAATGCTGCCGACCTCATCAAAGGGCTTCCAAAAGGCGGCAGATCTTTAAAGCATTTTGTGGCCACAACAAAAAGCGTGATAAAAAAAGCCGCATAGATAAACGTATTGACATACCATCGGCCTGATATCGAGAATGGCAAGTCTTTACGCAATGTCGCATTAATAAGGACAACTAAGGCCAGGGTTTCGACGACCAGCTGCATGATGGCAACGTCCGGCGCTTTAAGCACAATGAACGTAATGCAAAGGGCAAGCCCAACCGCAAAGAGAGCCACAACTGAAGAAATGAGGTCTTCTAATTCAATGGCCAGAACAGCCGCCACGATCATAAAAATCAAAAGAAAATAGAGTTCGATCATAGTTTTTACTTTATCAAAATATAAAAAAGCGCGATCATTCCTAAAAGACACCAGGCCAGATAAGTCGGCAGGATGCCGTTATGAAGAAGGCCTAAGGCTCTATAAAGCCTTTGCGCGCCCTTAACGCCTGCTTCATAAATATCAAAGACATTCTTTTGGGCCAAGGCATAAATACCTTTTAACCCTCTCATGTCCTCGATCGTCCGGTAAAACTCCGCCCCCGACATTCTCATTTCAGGATACTGCTTAAGGTCTTCTCCGCCGACAAATGGCGCTGTTATACGCGTTCCACCGGCCATGCCCAAAAGATAGATCACGCCTCCGATCAGTAATCCTAAAAGGATCAAAACAAAGGCCGTGCCTGAGCTCCATGCTCCTGAGAAGATCACGTGCTGTTTTAAACTTGGGATGACAAAAAGACCTAAAGGAATTTGTCTGGCAAAAACTCCAAAAAGAATGCAAAGGCCGGCTAATAAAATGATCGGAAACCACATGGCCGCAGGCGTCTTGTCCTTTCGGGCCAAAGGAGGCCTTTCTACGGAAGATTGGCCTAAAAATACGGCATGCACGAGTTTCATGAAACTGGCCAGCGTCAAAGCGCTTCCGAACATTGCGGCTAAAAGCCATAAAATCCACAAATGACTCCCCTGCCTGGCTGTTTCAATGATGCCCAAATAAATCATCCATTTTGAAAAAAATCCATTTAATGGCGGAACGCCGGAAATTGCCAATGATGCGATCAAAAAAGACATATAGACGACCGGCATCGTTTTAGATAGGCCCCCAAGCTTATCTAAGTCGGTTGTTCCGGTCTTCTTTTCCACAGCTCCCGCGGAAAGGAAAAGACATGATTTAAAAACAGCATTATTAAGCATGTGAAATAGGCCTCCGGCAATGCCGATGGGGTTGCCGGTGCCGATGCCAAGGACCGTGTATCCGACCTGACTGACCGCGTGATAACCCAAAAGCCTCTTGAGGTCATGCTGGATCAAAGCCATCATGACCGCGCAAACGATCGTCAAACTCCCAATGGCCATCAAAAATGTGTTCATGGGCCCATTCATCGCAAAAAGATCCATTGAGATCCGGGCCAGAAAATAAATACCCAAAAATTTGTCTAAGGCTGCCGGAAAAAAAGCGATCACCGGTACCGGAGCATCTTCAGCCGTGTCGGGGATCCAAGTATGGAACGGCATGGCACCGGCTTTGGCAAAAGCCGCCGCCGCAAAACAAAGATACGCTGTGACTGCCAACGGTGTTGTTAAAGCAATATGGATCGCATCCATGCGAAAGGTGCCGGTCAGCTTCCAAACAAGACCCAGGCCCAGCATCATAAGAACGTCCGTGCCTGCTACTATAATCAATGCCTTCTTGGCCGTTTGAGGGGTCCTTTCTTTTTGGCCAAAACTGATGAGAAGATACAAAAGAAGCCCCAGGAAGCCCCAGAATATAAGAAAAACTATAAGATGGTTGCTAAATACGACACCCAGCGACGCCAAAGCCGTCAATAAAAGATAAATGTAATAACGTGTAAGGTCTTTTTGTCCACGCATGGCTCCTAACGAATAAAGCAAGATAAGCAGGGAAAAGAAAACAATAAATGTCCCTACAAAAAAAGACAAGTGGCTAAATTTGAAGAAAACGCCCAATAGGCTCATTTCACACCCAGTTTGTTCCTGATCTTTTCAGTCTTTTCCTGGGACAGTCGGATCAGGTCTTCACCATCATACATTTTTTTGCCTTTAACATCGTGCGCCGACATCCTTTCCGTACAGCAGTTACAGGGATCAATACCTGCCAAAATGATGGTCGCGTCAGAAATAGTCTGGCCGACTATGGTGGCCTTGTAAGTCGGAAGGTTCATAAAAGTCGGCGCCCTGATCTTGTGGCGGACAGGACGGTTTGTGCCGTCAGAACGCACATAATGAAAGCACTCACCCCGAGGGGCTTCAATATGGCCTATCCCTTCACCCGGAGGAATATCTTTGATATTAAGATCGATCGGCCCTTCCGGTAAGTTTTGAAGACAATATTTCACAATTTTAATAGACTCAAAAGTCTCCAAGATCCTTACAACTAATTTGTCAAAAACATCGCCTTGCTTACGAGTGATCATCTCCCATGAGAACTGATCATAGGCCGCGTAAGGAGAATCCTTCCTGATATCATGCGCGACGCCCGAGGCCCTGGCCGTCGGCCCCACCGCGCAAAAGTTGATGGCGTCTTCTTTGCTGAGGACCCCGACATTTTGAGTACGCGCATGGAGCACAGGGTCATCCATCACCGCTTTTTTAAGCATCCCAAGCGTGGGGACGATGGAATCTATTTTCTTAAGGACTCCCGGGATGTCCCCTGCTTTAATGTCCCGCCTCACCCCGCCCGGCTTGAACATCGCATAGTTGTTGCGATTGCCGGAAAGGATCTCCATCACGTCTAAGATTTCTTCGCGCAATTTCCAGGCCCACATAAAAACCGTATTGTAGCCCAAAAAGTGTCCGGCCAAGCCCAGCCACAACAGATGCGAATGAATGCGCTCGGATTCGGCTATGATCACACGGATCAATTGGGCCCTTGGCGGGGGCGAAACGGCCATGATGTCTTCCACGGCCAGTGTGTAAGCGAAAGGGTGGCTCGTTGAACAAATGCCGCAAATGCGCTCCACCGCAAAGGTCGACTGGTCAAAGCTCTTCATCTCGGAAAGTTTTTCGATGCCGCGGTGGTTATATCCCACCTGGACATCAATGGCCACGATCCTCTCGCCTTCCACTGTAAGCGTAAAAAATTCCGGCTCTTCCTGCAGCGGATGATACGGCCCTATAGGTACGATCGTTTTAGACATTCCTTATATTCCCCTGTCCCGAATGGCATTCGGGTCCCACTCTTTATAATCCCGCCTAAGCGGATACACGCCTTCCGGCCAATCCTCCGGCAAAAGCAGCCTGCGCATGTCCGGATGGCCGATGAAATGAATTCCTAACATTTCGGTGATCTCCCGTTCGATCCAATTCGCTCCTTCTAAAACCGGAACGAGCGATGCGATCTCGGGCTTGTCCTTAGGCAAAACAACCCGCAGCGATACGATCAAATTTGCGAGATCAAAGGTAAAATGATAAAGGACCTCAAAATTATGACGGGTATCTACCCCCGAAGCGATATTAAACCGGGCCCCCAAGTCCTTAAAAATATAGCTTGCCATAGGGACCAGGGCGCTTGAAGGGATCTCGATATAAACCCTCTTGGGCGACTTCTCCAAGAAATCCTTGATATCGCTTTTAAATTTATCCTGAAGATCTTTTAATATCTCCTGCCGAGTCATAGTTTCCTATCGTTTTTACTTCATTTGTTCTTTCGCTTGATCGATCAGTTTCATGATCCCCGCGATGATCGCCTCAGGCTTAGGCGGACAACCCGGGATATACACATCTACCGGAATGATCTTATCGATCGGCAGAGGACAATTGTAGCTGTGAATGAACATTCCCCTGGAAAGCGCGCATTCACCGATCGCCACCACAAAACAAGGCTTTGGCATCTGTTCATAAACCTTTTTGATGCGGGGGATACATTTGCGATTGGCCGAACCGGTCACAAGCAAAACGTCCGCATGCCTGATGCTGCCGGCCAAAAGCATGCCAAACCTCTCAATATCAAAACGAGGGGTCAGGCAATCAAGCACTTCGATATCGCAATTATTACAGCTGCCCGTCGAGAGATGAAAAACCCAAGGTGACTTCAGCAATGCCCGCGTTTTAATGCTCATCTTATTTTCCCATTAATGCCAAAAAGACCGCGATGGCGGCCAACCCCATCAATGTTCCCCAAAAAAATCTCATGGCCTGATCGATACGAAGCCGCGCGTTAATGTTACGGATAACTGTAACTACCGCCACAAGTCCTATATATTTCAAAAGTCCCCAAAAACCATTGGCGCCGTCCCATTGCCATCCCCCTAAAAACAGGATCATGACAAAAAACGGTAGAACAAAAAGCAGCATATTCTTCATGAGCCTATAGATGGCAAGTCCGGGCCCGGAGTATTCGATCAAGGGCCCACCGACGATCTCTGTTTCCGCCTCGGGCATGTCAAAGGGTACAAGGCCCAATTTAGCCTGCACGCACATCATAGCCGCCAAAAAAGCTAAAAAACCGGATAGGCTTCCTATAATGGCCCCATGCTGAGCTTGAAACATCAAAATATCGCCGAGCCTGATGGCAAAACCTGATTTGATCACGACGACTATCACAGCCAGCACAAAGGGAAGTTCATAACTTAAGACCAATTTCATTTCCCTTGAAGCGCCAAGGCTTGCCAACGGATTACCGGAGGCAAAACCTCCCATCATAATGCTGATGGATGGCATTGCCAGCAGATAGACCGCCACAAACAGGTCTCCGAGAAAAGTCCGGCCAAAACTAATGTCATTCATCCATAAAAGCGTTGAGACCAGGATCACGCTTGATAACCCCACAACCGGCGCTGCGAGAAAAGTTGTTCTGGAAGCGGTCTGGGGAATTAAAAGCTCCTTCCCGGAAAGTTTCACCAGATCGATCAATGGCTGCAGTAACGGCGGCCCTACGCGATATTGCACCCTCGCGGTCACTTTACGGTCGATCCAGCTCGCGATCAGTCCTGCTATGGCCGTTAAAAGAAACCCGAAAACGAAAAAATCAAAAAGATAGTTCACGCCTTTTCCCACTCCCAGTGTTTGCAATGCACGATGATATTATCCCCTACCAAGAATGTATCAGCCCCGAGTTCTTCATCCGCCGGCTTTAAACTTAAAGCGCCATAGGAACAGGTTTTAATACATAACGGCTCATCCGGCCGGTCCCTGCGATCAAGACAAAAGTCACAATTATGGGTTATATACGGCACATTCTCCGGATAGATCGTCCCGTAAGGACATGCATGTGAACAGGATTTGCAACTGATACAGCGCATAGCATGACGGACCAATAATTTGTTCTTATCTTTCTGCTGCGAAAGCGCATCCGCGGGGCAGGCATTGACGCAATGCGGCTCTTCACAGCGGCGGCAGACAATCGCGTAAGTGGCCAACTCCTTGATAGAAATGATGCCGTTATTGACGGGTTTTTGTTGATGATCATAATAGCTGCATTGGGCCTTGCATCCTTCGCACTGGCTTGAGCAAATATCAAGGTCGATATAAAGGCGCATATCCGGCCCCTTTTGGGGCTTGGTGTTCATCTGTCCCTGATGCAATTGTTGGGCTCTTGTATCCATGTTTAATCCCAGATCTCCGAAAAATTCTTGATCTTTGAATAAACAAAGACCGGGCCGTCTTTGCAGGCATAATACGTGCCGATGCGGCAGTGCCCGCACTTGCCGATACCGCACGACATGTTCTTTTCCATGGAAAGGTAGATATTATCTTCCCGGAAACCCATCTCAAGTAATTTTTTAGTACCAAACTTCATCATGACCGGCGGGCCGCAAACAATGGCAACGCCGGTCTTAAAATCCATCGCAACATCATTTAAGATCGCCGTCACCAAACCGACATGGCCACTCCAGGTTTCGTCTCCGCGATCCACCGTCAAGGCAATGTTAATATCTTTGCGCTGGCTCCAGCTTTCAATTTCCTTTCGGTAAAGGAATTCGCTGGGATTCTTGCAGCCTCCCCGGAAATAAAGCTGCTTGAATTGGCCGCTTAGATCAAAAAGTGAATACATAAGGCTGCGCAAAGGCGCAAACCCGCATCCTCCGCCCATGACAAGGATCTCTCTGTCTTGAAAATGCTCGAGAGGATAACCGTTTCCCATCGGACCGCGCACCCCGATGATGTCGCCGGCTTTAAGTTCATGCACGGCCTTAGTCACTTTACCGACGCGCATAATGCTTACTTCAAACACATCTTTGACAGAAGACCTTGACGATGGCGTAAAAGGCGCCTCCCCTACTCCCGGGACTGTGATCTCAAAAAACTGTCCTGTTTTAAAACTCATCGGTTCCTCGGGCTTGAAACGAATGGTCTTGATGATAGGCGTTTCTGTGATGACGTCTATCACCTTGGCTTTAATAGGCCGATAAGGATTTTCAGACATGGGCATCCACCAGCTTACGAAGGACGCGGCGTATATCTATTTTTGCCGGGCAGCCGGTAATGCAGCGGCCGCATCCTGTACAGGCATACACTTTGGCGACTTTCGGAAAAAAATCAAATTTCTTATCAAAACGGTTGCGCAGTCTCATCCACAGTTTAGGCCGCGGGTTTCCACCGCCCGCAACCCGCGCATAATCCTTGACCATGCACGAATCCCAAATACGTATCCGGGCTGCCGATGACTTGTTTTTCTGGTCATAAAGAAGAAAGCAGTGACAGGTCGGACAAATAATGGTACAGCAACCGCATTCCACGCATGTCTTGGCTTCTTCCTTCCAAATTTCTGATTCAAAATTTCTTTCAATAATGCCCTCAAAACGGTCCTGATGAGGAACATCATAGACTTTCAAATTTTCCATGACCTGCCCGAGTGTCTTCTTACGCATGCTTTCCCGCTCATTGAAATGCTCTTTTAAGGCCTCCGTAAATAAGTTCAAATTCTTTTCAATGACGTTCTCCCCTCTTGGAGAACCGCTTTCGACAAGGAATCCCTCCTTAAGCGGCGAGAGATTGATATCAAAGTCCTCTTGAGGGTGCGGCAATAGACCCAACGCCATACAAAAGCAGGTTTCAATGGCACAGGTACAATCAGAGCTGATGATAAAATTTTCCCGTCGATTGTATGCATACAAAGGATCACTGATGTCTTCTCCTTTACGCCCGGAAAAAACATGGTCCTGGATCTTAAACCCTTTAAGGTCGCAGGCCTTGACTCCTACGATGGCAACGGGTTTCTGCTGCGGCACGGCACCATCGAAATCTTTAGCCACCACCTGACGTGCGCGTGTAAAAAAAGCCTTTAAGGGCTCAAAAGTGCGGACTTCTCCAACAGTTACGGACTCTCCGGGAGTAAATTTTTTATAAAAACGCTGATTGTTTTTTTTGACAGGGACGTAAACCTGGTAGCTTAAGTTCAAGGCTTCCAGGAATCGGTCAAGATCGGAATTAGAAAGATAAAAAGTCCGGTTCATCGCTTAAGTTCTGTTGCTAAAACCAGGTGCTTGATCCCGGCCTTGGAAGCCGCGTCAATAACGCCGACGACATAGTCGTATTTCACATTACGGTCCCCGTTAATGATGATCGAAGAATTTTTATATGTTTTAGCGAGGGTCTTTAATTTAAATTTAAAGACATCCAGATCCAGCTTGAGATTATATTTCTGGTTCTCCATATAAACTTCGCCGCTGGAAGTAATATTGACATTGATATCTTTGCTTTCTAAGGGCTGCTGATTACCGGAAACTTGCGGCAGGGCGATCTTAAGGCTGGAACGGTAGATCATAGGGGTCGTGACCATGAAAACGATCAATAGCACTAAAATAACGTCCGTAAAAGGCGCGATATTGATATACGCGATCAATTTGGAATTTCGTTGCCGTTCTCTCATGGCTTGCAGCCTATACCTTCTTTTTAACGCATATCAGATCGACCAACTCGGAAGCAGCTAATTCCATATCCACTATAAAGGTGTCAATTTTTCGGTTAAACCAGTTAAAGCATATGACGGCGGGAATGGCCACCAAAAGGCCAGCGGCCGTGCACACCAAAGCTTCCGCGATACCGACGGTGACAACATCCATACCGCCGCTGCCGGCTTTGGAAATATCATTAAAAGCCCGCATAATACCGATGACCGTGCCCAAAAGACCGATATAGACCGCTGTGCCGCCAATGGTGCCGACAATGCTTGTAAAACGCTCCAGTTTGATGGTCTCCACGGTGATCTCCCTCTCCATGGCATTAGAAATTAATTTTTCGTCATGCCCGTAAAGATTAAGCCCTGCCAAAGCGACACGGGCCGCCGGAGTGTCGATATTTTTGCAAAAGCCGGCGGCATTTTGTACCTGCCCGCGGCCGCATTCTTTGCGGATATGATCCATTAAATTGACCCTGGAGAGCCGTGAACGGCGGGAATAATAAACCATGCGTTCAATAATAACAGCAATGGAAAGGACCGAACAGAAAATGAGGATATACATGGTAAATCCACCGGCAGAAATAATCTCAAAAATACCTTGGCCTTTGAACATGTTTCCCCCTTGATGAAAATTGTAAGCATTAATTTTAACCGAATCCCACGGAGAAAACAAGGGAAATACAGCAATTTGACTTGACTTACACGGTCCTTGTGTGGAAAATGGCATACATGATTATTGGAATTCCTAAAGAAACCCATCACGAAGAACAGCGGGTGGCTTTCATCCCCTCTTCCGCGGACCGTCTGATCAAAAAAGGCGCCCAGATCATTATAGAAGCAGGCCTAGGGACGTCCATCGGTATTCCCGATGAAGAATATAAAAAAGCAGGTGCCGGCGTCAATACTGACCGCAAAATACTGCTATCTTCTTCTGATATGATCTTGCGTCTGCGTAAACCTCCTTTGGAAGAGATCGGCCTCTTAAAAAAGGGGTCCATTCATATCAGCTTTCTTGATCCTTTTAATGAAAAAGCGCTGGTGCAGGCCTTGGCCCAGAATCAAATCAGCGCTTTTAGCATGGAAATGATCCCGCGTACCAGCCGCGCTCAAAAAATGGATGCTTTAAGTTCTCAAGCGAGCTTGGCCGGTTATGTGGCGGTTATTTTAGCGGCCGCAGGATTACCTAAAATATTCCCTATGCTCATGACCCCGGCAGGTACTATTGCCCCTGCCCGTGTTTTTATTATCGGTGCCGGCGTGGCCGGTTTACAGGCGATCGCGACCGCCAAACGTCTGGGCGCCAGGGTCGAAGCTTTTGATACCCGCGCGGTTGTCAAAGAACAAGTGCAGTCTTTGGGAGCTAAATTCGTCGAGATCGATCTGGGCCAAACAGGCCAAACAGATCAAGGGTACGCTAAAGCTTTAACAGCTGAACAATTAGAAAAACAGCGTCAAGGTATGGCCCGTGTTTGCGCTCAATCTGATATTATTATCACCACTGCCCAGTTGTTCGGCCGGCGGGCACCGGTCGTTTTGACCAAAGATATGATCGCCCAGATGAAGCCCGGGACCATTATTGTGGATATGGCGGTGGAGTCCGGCGGTAATGTAGAAGGCTCCAGGATCAATGAAGAAGTTGTGACCCAAAACGGCGTACGTATTTTCGGCATGGCAAATCTCCCCGGACGTGTCGCGGTCCATGCCAGCGGGATGTATTCCGCTAATTTACATAATTTACTTGAAGAGTACTGGGACAAAGACAATAAAACTTTTAAGATCGATCTTGAAGATGAGATCATCAAAGGCGCTTTAATTACTCATCAGGGACAAATAGTTAACGAAATGGTGAAAAATATCAGGTAATTATTCCTCCCCCTCGATGGGGGAGGTTAGGCGGGGGTGAAAATGGAATTAATCTACCTTCTATTTATCTTAGTATTATCCGTCTTCCTTGGCTTCGCGCTGATCTCACGCGTGCCTCCCCTGTTGCATACGCCTTTGATGTCTGAAGCTAATGCTATTTGCGGGATCATCGTTATCGGCGCCTTGATCTCCGCCGGAGTCCAAGCTAACAGCGCTTTGACAATTATTTTAGGGACGTCTGCCGTGGCTTTGGCCACTTTTAACGTAGTCGGTGGTTACCTGGTCACCGAGCGCATGCTTAAAATGTTCAAGAAAAAAGGCTGATCAATGAACAATGCTTTTCTCATGAATGTTGTTTATATCATTAGTTCTGTTTTATTTGCTTTTGGATTAAAATTCTTAGGCTCGCCTGTCAGCGCCCGCCGCGGGAATATGCTTTCTGCCTTAGGGATGTTTTTAGCCATAGTGGCCACCCTGATGAACGGACATATCATCAATTTCCAATGGATCCTCATTGGGATCGTTATCGGAGCGGGCTTGGGCGCTTTGGTCGCTTTTAAAGCAGCCATGACCCAGATGCCGGAAATGATCGCCCTATTGCATGGATGCGGAGCTTTGGCCAGCGTCTTTATCGGCTGGATAGCCAACCGTGTCAATGGCGTTGCTGATCTAACAAATGCGATCACCCAGTATTTATCCATTTTAATCGGCGGCTTG
>CAYNGE010000028.1:0-13477 GCA_964396865.1 uncultured Planctomycetales bacterium | reverse complement strand
TAATGTAGCCCGTGCTTAAAAGCGCTAATCCTCTGCTGCCCATCTTAAAATAAGGGAAAAAATAAGAAAATATGGCGGTTAGCAAAAAACTAAAGATAACGGCCATAAGGAAACGCGACACAAAAAAGCTGCTTTTGAAACGTGGATATTGTTCATAAAGATTGAAAATGTAGAAATTTAACAAAAAGACAACCGCCAGCATGACTAACGACCACGGATATAAAGCCCATGCCTCAGAGAAATTACCATAGCGCGTGAGCCCCGAAAGATGAAAAGCCATGACGATCATCAAAAGATCGCCAAGTATCAAAATGACTATTCTTGAACGGCTTCTGGATATCAGCATAATTAAAGTATTTGTCCGCTTATATAGTTACATTAATACTACAGTAAAAGTATGCCATATAAGGCCCTTAAAAACAATGTTTGCTGGAGCAGGGCCATGAATGGATCAATTGTGCCAATGAAGGCCCGGGAAGATCGACAAAAGGAATTCATCAAAATCACAACCTAAGGAATTGACGCTCATCTTGGCATATTCCGAAAAGACCACCCTTCGCCCTTCGGCACTTTGCCACCAATGCTTAGCATCAAACCAGCTATGTTGTGCCGGATAATAAAGTAACTTTATGCCCGTCCCTCTAAACTCACCATTAAACAGCATTGCCGCCCGGCGCATATGATAAGGAGAGCTCACCACGATCACTGATGTAAAACCATGATCAAGCAGGATAGGTTTAACGAACAAAGGGTGTTGAAAAGTATGCCGCGCTTTCGGCTCCAATAATATCCTTTCAGCCGGAACACCGCCTTTTACAGCCAACTTTTTCATTTCCTCAATAATAAAAAAAGGATCCGCTCCGCTTATTATAATAAAATGAGCAAATCCTTCTTGATATAGATCCACTGCCTGAACAACGCGCTCATTATCACCGCCCAGAACCACTATTGCGTCTGCCGGCCGCAAATCATCCTTGATCACCAAGAAAGCCCCCAACATGCGCAGAAATGAAACCCAGTTAATGGCTAAAATTAAAACCATCACCAAAACCAAAAAGATAACATAAAATCGCTTCTTTACGTTCATCAAATACCTCGTTTATGACCGGCATTAAAGCTTGCGGCAATATTATTCAACAGCCGTCCCGCGAAATTGCTTTAGTTTTTTTATGATCCTGGAAGGCAGAAAAAATGGCGAGATCTTAATTTTATTTTTTCTAAGGATTTTCATCATTACCAAATTTTGCTTTATGACATTTAAGATGCTCCTATTGGAAGCTCCCCCTAATCGCATCTTCACTAATACACAGGGTATGTAACATGATTTTATTTTATATTTTTCCATCAATCTAAATACAATTTCAAAATCCGAAGCGATCGGCAAGCTTAGGTCAAAAACTCCATACTTCTCGTAGGCCCATCTTTTAACAAAAAAAGTCGGATGCGCGGGCATCCATCCTTTTTTAAATGAATCTTCGCTATATTCGCCGGATTTCCAATATCTTATTGTTTTATTCATATTATTCTTGTCTACATAAATCAAATCACCATAACAAGAATCGGATTTGCTTTCATTTATTTTTCTTACCACTGTCTCTAACACCATATTGTCGGCATAAACATCATCCGCATTTAAAATTCCAATTATGTCCCCTGTAGCTAATTTTATACCTTTATTCATGGCATCATAAATACCTTTATCCGGTTCAGAAACTATCTTGGAAATTCTATCCCTATGCCTATTTACAATATCCATAGTCCCGTCAGTTGAACCGCCATCAATAACAATATATTCAACATTCTTATAAGTTTGCGCTAAAACACTAGTTATCGCATCTTCTATTGTTGAGCGGGCGTTAAAAACGACGGTTATGATGGAAACTTTCATATTAGACCGGTAAACTATTTTCATGACGGCGAAGCTCTACGATCTTCAGGTCGATCATGTACTCGTAAATTGAAAGCATACAGCAATATCTGAACCCTAAAGATCCGTCAAGGAATCCAAGTTTTAAAAAATAACAGTATATGAAGCGTAAAAGCGGCCTACATGGCAAAAAGAACGATAAACGTTTTAAGGCTTTTCGTCTAACAAATGGATCTTTACTAAACAGATCTCCTATACGTAAAGGCCCTCCCTGCAAAACCTTCATAGCCTCTTTAGCTTCCATCAATGAGTATTTGTTGTGCTTGTCAAACCACTCTGTTAAGCCGCGACTGAAATTATAATGTAAGAACATGTTCTTCAAATAGCCGTGTTCGCCGGCTATTACCGGTGTCGGATTGACCAATCGCTCAAATCGAACACACGATGGAATAAAAAAACGCATGATCATGGAAGGAGGATAAGCGTATTTGATCCATTTCCCCATAAAGTAATTTTTACGCCCGCAATAAAACGCTACACGTTTTTCATTCATATCATCTGAAATTGCTTGAATTTCCCCATACAATTCGGGCGTCATAAGTTCATCGGCATCCAAATAAAAAACCCACTTATTCTTGAACGCTATGTTCTCATGTGCCCAATTTTGATGTGCCGACCAATTGTCAAACTTGCGCTGTACAACCCTCGCCCCAGCCGCTTTAGCAATCTCCACGGTCTTGTCGGCGCTAAACGAGTCAAAGACTACAATATCATCCGACCACGATACCGAATGCAGGCAAACCGGCAAATTTTTTTCTTCATTGAGTGTAAGTATCAAGATAGAGATCATTTTTTAGACCACCAATGTCTTAATTTCCTGTTTCTTAAAAAGGCTATGAGATATCACAATACCTCCATATTTCCTCTTGCAAAGTATTTAATGTGCGCAATGGGCCAGTGGGCTTCAAAATGATGCCTGGGAATGCTGAATATATTGGTTGTTTTAGGAATAATCGATCCTCTAAATGCGCCGAAACAGGCATGGTATCCTGCATTTTTAATTATTTCTAACGATGTTTTATCCGTATCAGTTAATCGTCCATACGGCCAAGAAATGTATTTACATTCTATACCCAAACGCATTTCCAATTCTTTTTTTGATCCCAGTGTTGCATCCTCCAGCAATTTAGGATCGTTTGATACAGCCGAGAGGCGAGAGTGGATCCTGGTATGCGAACCAATTTCATATCCGGATGAAATTATTTCTGCCAAATCTTCCCATTTTAAAGTCTCAATAACGCCCCTACATTGCATAGTTTCTATGCAATATTCTTTCGTTTTGTCCCAATTGATACTAATTAAGGAAGAAGGTACAAAGAAAATACAAGGAATGTTATGTTTTTTTAAAATCGGGAGAGCATTTACAAAATTATTACGGAATCCATCGTCAAATGATAAATGATAATACCTTTTGTCTATTACTTTTTCCCCTTTCAACATTTGAAGACAGGTTTCAGTATTAACAAATGTACCGTCACGTTTTAACTCCAATAACAAACGTTCAAATGCCTTTATCTGATCATCAAATACGTAGTGAGAGTACAAGCATCTTAAAAAATGGTCCTCCCTCGGCTTATTGGCCATTGACAAGGCATGAAGCGCAATCGTCCTTAAAAATCTTCTCGATCGGCCGATCACGCCTGAAGACATCGGGATGGCTTGTTTCCATTTAGTTACGTACTCATTATTTCTCATGATTACCGCCTTAGGAAGCAAAATACTCTTCTAATTTTTTATCCAACCCCGGATCGCCAAAAAGATCATCATAAGCGCCGGAGATAAATAATTCATTAAATAAATACAGATACATAAATTGCAATATTGTTTCACAGTACCATTGAGGATTTTTTAAAATCTCCCTGCTCTGTTTTTCACTTAAGAGGCCCTTGATAACATCTTTTTGGAGCAATCCTGCTATCAGAGCCTCCTTGCCCTTGAGCAGATATTCTATGTCCGTACTTCCGCCCACTTTTTTGATGTAAGGGGAAAATTTATCCCCAAGAGTTTGAATAACCTCCGTTTTGTAAAATTTCTTGCCCTTAGACAAGGGGGCTCCCAAAGATTTTGATAAACATATTGTATCTTTATTTAAAAAAGGATAAAACGCTTGTATATCATAACTATTAAGGAAAATACCGCTTTTCTTTAAAATGTAATCAATAATAATACTGAATTTTATTCTGGAGAAAAAGGTGTTGAATGGCTTAACAAGGCGATGCTGTTTATGCTTATTGGGCTCCTTCTCTTTCTTTACCAAACGATAAAATATGGCTCCTAACAAAGTCCCTTTTATCGAAGTCATAATAGACATCTTAAGTTTTACAAGTGTGAAATTCTTAAATGGATTTAACACCTGATCTGCCCCTTCTCCAAGAAAAACACAGCGTATCCCTTCCCTGTGCATCATCGAAGCAAATTCATAAGCCAAAAATAAGCCGCTTTCAAAAACATACCCTTCCGTCCTCCACACAATATCCGGAAGAAAAGAAATTCTATTCTCATCAACCCGGACCGTCAGATGTTTTAGATTATTGTATTGGGAGGCGCACTTAACGGCGTTGGGTATCTCGTTGACCTTACTGCCTCCTATGGTCACAGCCGTGATCTTTTCGAATTTTTCTTTATTTAGAAAATGTAAAATAAGGTTCGTATCAAAGCCCGCGCTTAGCGTCATGCCTATATTTGAGGTATTTATACCAGCCGCCATTCTACGTATCTGTTTACTGATCGAATTGATCAAATTCGCCTTCGCATACTCCTTGCTATACCTTGTACGGTTTGCCGCTATTCTTTGCACCTTATGCTCTTTTTTGTCATGCGATATGATCAAACGATGCCCGGGTAACAGTTTATAAATCCCCTCGATCAGGGTGTCTTCATTGGGCACAATACGCCCTGTGTACAGAAAATCATGCACAGCTTGTATATTCAAACGCCTCTTTTTTCTAAAATTTTGCAACAGGCATTTGAGGCTGTTACTAAATATAAATTGACCTTCTTCGTTAACATAGTAGAAAGGTGAATTTGAACCACTTTCATCTTGAAAAAGATACCCTGTTTTTTGGGCAGAATCCCATATAAAAATCGTAAAAACTCCATCAATATCAGGGAAAAACCCGGTTCCGGCCTTCTCATAAAGCTCTGCCAAGATTTCTGTGTCGAGGCTTTTCTTCAAAGAATATTTTGCCTTCAAATCATCAATATTAGAAATATACCCTATCAGCGCACAAAGCACTTTGTTCTTATGGTTATAATGCAAATTTTCAAAAGGTTGCCTGGAAAGTGCTATCCTGACCGCGCGCAGCGTTAAAATGCTGTTATCGAATGTGTCGTCCTTAATAACGACGTCTCTTTCTGTGTGATCATATTGAATTCTTCCAAACAGTAAATTCATAAAAACACCTTTTTCACGCAGAATGGAACAGTTCCCGATTCTGTTCCAGGCCCCTCGTATCGTTTAATTGAGATCTCCCAAAATCTACTACTCGCCTTGAAAACTTTGCAAATTCATCATTATCCATTTGCACACAACACTCCAAAGCCGCTTTAAACTTATCCGGCCTGTTTAAAGGAATGTCCCATCCAATGCCGAGACTTTCAAGATCTCTCCATGGCGTTTGATCGCTTAACAATACCGGACAACCCGCCAGAAGCGCTTCGAGGATCACATGGCCAAAATTTTCCCCCTGCGTCGGTAAGAAAAAAAGATGATGGGAACTAAAAATCTCGTGAACTCGCGCGTGATCAACCTCACCATGAAAAACTGCTTTTATATTTGAGCCAAATCCCTCACAAATATTTTGGCAGGTTTGGAAATATTTTTGATTCTTTGCCGGCCCAAAAATATTAAAAACGATCTCCCCTTGCATGCCTTTGAGCATGGAAAGCGCGCCATCAAGATTCTTCTCAGGTGAAATACGTGAAAGGAATACAATTTCCAATGCGCCCTGTTTCTTTACTTTTGATGGATATTGAAGATCATCCATTTCGTAACACACCAAATCAGAAGCCACAATAATAGGAGGACCTATGTTAATTTCCACATCACCTAAAACATTCCTAATATAGATCTCTTCATATTTACTTGATGCTTGCCACACTATCTTATTATAGAGGCCTATGATGCGGACAATAAATATATACACTCTCTTCTTAAACCATTTCTGTTTTAAAGACCCTGTAGAAAATTCACCACGCGGGGCAACAATAGTAACAACATCACGAATGAGTTTCAAATAACGAAGTAGAAGCGGCTTAATAGTGAAATCCCAGCAAAAAAAATCGTTGAGATAAATGAGATCATGATCAACGCTATTAATAAGCTTGGCCATTGAATACAACCGCAAGCTTTTCTTTGATGCGTAATAAACATCTGCCTTGCCGACCCGGCACCATGTGTCGGAAGTGATCCCGGAATATGGCTTTGCTACTCCAAAATCATGATCCGCCGTGACAATCTTAAAATTAAATTCATCCCCCAACAATTCAACCAAATTTGAAACCGAACGAATCGGCCCGCCCCCCCTATAGCCCGGCAGATACACGCCAACAAAAACTAAAATTGTTCTTTTACCAGCCGCCATTCCTTTTTCTCCTTACGTCCTACACGTGCAAAAGCCGTTATAATCAATCATTAAATAATGCCATTGGACCGCTGCCGTAACTCGGTACTGACCTCCCAGACAGCAACGCGTCAGACACAGCCAGAAACCGTTCTGCCGCTACATATGGCGCCCAACATTCGCTCACAGTCTTTTGTCCCGCCTCGGCCAACCTGAGACGGAAAGGTTCATCCAAACTTAATTGAAACAATAACCTGTCTAGCTGTTGATGGTTTCCAACACTAAATAACAATCCGTTTTCACCATGACAGATCATAGTTTTAGCAGCTCCGGAGCCTTCACTTGCCACAACAGCGCACCCTTCAGACATTGCCTCATTTAAAACCGCGCCCCAGCCTTCATAGGCACTGCTTGGGAGCACATATATATGAGCATTTCGCATCTGATCGCGAACCTGGGATGTCAACATACTGGAGTGAAACTCCACATTATCAGCAACATTAAGCTTCTTAGCCAACTGTTTCAATTCTTCCCGGCAAACTCCATCGCCAATCAATGTCAATTGCGCTTTAACATTCCGTTGCAACAACAATGCAAATGCCCGGATCAAAGTGTCCACTCGCTTCCAAGCAAGCATCCGGCCAGCCCAAAGAATCCGAAGCGATCCATCACGTTTACAACATAGCGGCAAGGGATCGGGCACGGCAGTATAATAGCCCCAGTCCCACATTCGCCCTCGAAACAATACTATCCGGCGCATATCGGAGGCCGCATACACACCCATGGGTAAATAATGAAACTCCGGTGATTGCGCTAAACAACAAAAACGATAAGCCATCCAAGCAAAACGAGGATGCAATAATCGTGCTATGCCGATCGGCGGCTTCCACCAACGTTCTGACATATAAAAAGTCAGCTTTTTTTGATCAAGGCGATCCTGCATTCGACTAACACGACGCGCATCACAAATAACCACATCAGCCTCATCCCACCACCGTTCAAACTCTAAGCGATCTGTCCTGCTTTCACCGGCTTTTAAAATCCAAGGCTCGACCTCTTGACCATTCCAGCCAAATTCCACACGCTCGGCCAAGGGAGATTCGGTTGCAACAAAACGAAAATTCTCAACCCCTAACTTCGCCGCCAGGCAACGCGCCAGAGGCAATTGGTTAGGACTAATTATATTCGTTACCTGAAGAATGCGCATTTTACTCTTGGGCCAATCGTGATAATCCGATCATTAACCAAATATAAAGCCCCATACCTCCGAAAGAAAAGAAATCCATTTCGCCCATATTGATCAATAGGGATGTAAAAAACAACCAAAGCGCCGGCAAACTCCCCCATTTTAATATTGGCCGTATCAATGATATTATAAACAAAATTAATAACCCAGCCCCTATAATGCCAACTTCTTCCAGGATAGCTGAAGGCATAAAACCTTTTTCAACAGGAGCCCCAATAGGAAGCCCAAAGACGCTATCGCGTTTAATCTCAAAACTGGAAGGATCTGAAGCTACGCCAAATCCGATCCCCGTCCAAGGATTATCCAAAAAATTTTCCATTGATTTTTTAATTAAAGCTCCACGAGAATCTGCATAGATATCGATAAAATTTTCGTTCGTTGTTCCTTTTTGCATAAAATCTTTTGTATATTGTGATAACGATGAAAAATTCATGACAATAAAAATGCATAAAATACAAAAACCAAGCATACTTAAATTGTTACCGAAAACATGGAACAATGTTCTTCTCCATTGGGCTCTTTTTAAGATACCGATAATGATCACTAATACACACCCCAAGACTATCGCTAAAATACCGGTCCGCGCAAGAGTAAAGAACAAAGAAAACCAGCCTAAGGATACCCCTATAAGAATAGGAAAAGATCTGTTCCTTTCAAACAGCATCTGCCCTGTCAACCATGCAACCATTGGAGCTAAAAATGTGGCATAGTCTTGCGGATGATTTAATAAGCCCTGAAATCCGTGTCCATCTTTTGTATATCCCAGCCCAAAAAAGAAAAAGGGAAACCCTAAAACAAGAATTAAAAGAAAAAAAGTTGTAAACCAAGACTGCCAATAGCGCTTCTGATCGGAGGTTAATTCAAATGCAAAAAGAGCGGTAATAACGCCCATCGCAAACATGACCAGCTTAAAGAAAGAAACGCCGGGCTCATAACTTTTAAATATTGAGACCAATACAGCAAAAAGAATGAAAAGCGTAAGATAAATGATCTCAGGAGAAATGCGTCTATTTAGCGTCATTTTACATTGAATTACCCGAATGAAAGCGGTAATGAAGACTGCCCAACGTAACGATCCTGAGCCTAAAAATTCAGGGAATATTCCCGGATTCAAAAAAGAAAAAAACCACGAAAGGCATAATGCCTGTATTGCGTATTTAGGTCCCCTGAGCGCCCAAACAGAGAGAGTCAAATAAGTAAAAACTGCAACGCCGCTTCCCAATAATTGGGCAGTAAGCAGGAGGACGATTATAAACGCCTCTCTCCACAAAATTTCCGTTTGTTTGGCCGGATCATTTTTCTTGGTTAGAACTATCGGCACTTACCCACCGCCTTTTTGAAGATCAATGCCATCCAGATAAAATATATTATGGAAAACAAAAGGCTCGCAAAAACAACGCCTTTAGTCCCATACCAACATGCCCCGACAATATTAAACACCACGCCTAATATTGGCGTAATGATCCTTGCCTTCGCCATTTCATTGATCTTCATCTGACTCATTAAATTTAATGTAAATGTTTGACTAGCCGCGGATATTCCCCCAGAGAGCAACATCCATGGCAGCAAATACGATACAGACGCATATTCTTTAGCCACAAAAATATGAAATATTTGCCTGTTGAGAAAAAAGGCCAGAAATACAGCAACAAACGTTATTCCGAAAGATAAACCCATTAAATACCAACTGAGTTTCGCCACATTAGCGTTACGTTGGCCGTCAGTTCCATCGCCGGCCCGCTGATAAAAAATAGGGGATAAAAACTGCACCGCCATTCCGGTGACTAGTAACACAGGATAATATCCTAATTGATACAACACGGCATACATCCCGACATCATGCGTCGTCGAAAAAAGACCCAGCGCCCATCGATCTGATGCCACTTGAGCCCAAGAAAAAATTCCCCATGTTGTTAACGGCCATGAAAAATTCCAAATGTCTGCTATCCAATCCTTCCCCCCATCTTTTACAGTCCTGTTTGTGGGGATAATTCTTCGAAAAAACAAATACTGAGAAATAAGTATAAAAATGACACCTAACGCGTACCCGGCCATAGCCGCCGTGCCGGTTGCGCCAAAAATAATAACCAATCCTGCCGCGACCAAAAACCGGGCCCATGGTTCCATTCCCTGATGAAGCGCGACAATGGATCGCTGACGCGCAACATTTTGAATACCATTAAGGATTGAATTATTGCTGTTCAAAGCGGCATATATAAAAGAAACAACTGCAAGTCCGACCCATTGACTTTTGCCGATGATAAAAAGGCCGAGAACCGCGATCAGAAATAAAAAAACAATACCTCCATTAGCCAATGATACTAAAGAACGAACTGCCTTTAAATACCCCCAAAGATCTCCTTGCTCTACTGCGACTGCATAATAACGGGTCACGCCACTGCCAATCGGATCCATAATGAGTGAATGAACCAACGAAGCCACCGTCATGCCAAGAGCTAATTCACCGTACGCCGAAGGAGACATTAACCCTGTCAGTATCCGTATACCAACCAGAGAGCCCAGCACCAGCATAACCTGGCCAAATACAACCCAGAAGCCCTCTTTAAAAAGACGTTGAAAGCGTTGCGAGTGAAGAAATTGTTTCATTTATTCCTCACAATGACACCCTACCTTAAATACGGTTTGGCGTATTGCTCATAAATTTGCCGGTAAAGAGAGCTAAATGGTTTAAGCGCATAGGCCCTTGCAATTTGATGGAAGGCGATCTGGTCAGAGACGCGGGTGCGCTTGCTATAGTCGCGCAAAAGTTCAAGGGCGTAAAACATATGGTATGAAGCCTTCAATGGTTCTAAGCGTATTGCCTCTTTTATGCTGTTAATATCTTTGGGGTTGCTTTGTTCAAAAATCTCATACCTGTAATCAGAAACAAATGGATTTAAAGCAGCCGCCATTTTAAGTTTTTGTACATTCTCCTGGGCTTTACCGGTTTGATAGAAATACTCTGCCTCGGCAAAAACGCCCAGAACAACAATATAAACCAACAGGATAGTTATTCCAAACGTCTTACGCATAAGAGATATTCCCGGCCAAAAAGGATTAAATAAATAAGAATGATCCCCCCGCCAACCCAAGCGCCCATCTCCGCCATCAATTGTAAATAATCATTATGTGTATATCGCAAAAAACCCAGATCTAAGTCAAATTTACGGTATTGCGCGAAAGCTGAACCAAATGTTCCCAAGCCTGTACCTAAAATTGGATGATGCTTGATCATGATAATGGTGTCCCGGTAAAACATGAGACGATCATTGTCCGGCCCTTCCATTTTAACGATCTTCTGGATAGATATAAGTTTAAAACGATCAAGAAATCCTTCAGGGCCAAGCCATACAACAAAAATAGCGACTAATATGGCCATTGTTCCCAATAAAAATAAAATCTTCTGCCTTTTTTTGCGGCGGGCGGCCTTAAATATAATAATACCGAGAAAAATCACTTGGGTAATGCAAAAACTCATGATGCCCCCGCGTGAGGTGGACATAAATACCGTTGCCGCCATGATCACAGCAAAGAAAATATAGAGTAAAGTTTGGTTAGCTTCAGCCGTCGAAAACCATAGCACTTTCTGCGCCCATCCGGTCCGGCGCGAGAATGACGCACGGTCTATGTTGGCAATGGCAGAAGCTATAACCAAAGGCGTACACAATTCCATAAACCCCGCAAAATGATCATAATTATAATACGGTCCAACCGGATTAGAGGCCTTGATGCCTATCCAAAATATATGACCGTTAAAACTGAATTTCTGCACAATGGCAAAAACCGCGATACCTAATCCTGTCCATATAATGGTATCGGTGATTCGCTTAAAAAAGACACGGTTATACTCTTCTCCCCGGCTGCCCGGGCCGCAGGCAAAGGCTAAAAGTACGGTAAAATACAAAGCATTGGCGGCCATGTGGGAATTAAAATCATAGATGCTGTGGAAAAAAATAGAAAGACATCCTGATAAACAGCCCAGCCTTAAAATATTCTGGGTACTGCGCCTTGTGCTGGGAGTGCTTTCGCGGCCTTGCGCCGCGGAAAGGCGCGTAATAACGGCTAAAAAAACTAAAGCATAACTAATAAATTTAATGAGGTCAAAGGCCGTGCCCCAAGGATAAACGGAAATGCCGCAAGCTAATTGAAGACAGGCAACAGCGATAAAAACTAACCCTAAAAGAATAAAAGGATTACGAGGGATTTTTGCGTTGGGGGCAATAACAGTAAGATAAAAATTTACCGCGCAAAGGATGGCGAAAACAAAAACGGTAAAATTATGAGCAGTAGCATAAGCCAGAGGCGCGGCAATAAGTAAAAAGATAAGGACCATAAGAGATTGCTTCGTCGCTGAAAAGCGCTCCTCGCAATGACGCACTACTAAAGAACGCTCCTCGCAATGACATACTATTTTTTAACTTTCTGCGCATCTTGAGAATAATGATAATAATAATAATCCTCATGTTCACTGGGCTTGACCATATTTAACACAGTGCCAAAAATATTAGCATGGACAGAGGTCAAATAATTTAAAGCCCTAATGGCGGCCGGGTTAGGCGTTGAACCGGCCTTAACAACAAAAATAACACCGTCAGTTTTGGCGCTTAGAACAACCGCGTCGGTCGCGGCCAGGACCGGCGGAGTATCAAAAATGATGCGGTCATACATGCTTGAAAGTTTTTCAAGCAGGACTTCCATTTTCTTAGAACCCAACAACTCTGACGGATTAGGCGGTACGGCCCCGCAGTTTAAAATGGAAAGGTTCGGCACTGGGGTTTGAGTAATAAATTTCTTTACGTCGGGATCTTCCATGGACAAAACTTCAGTAACCCCATTGCCGCGTTTGAGATTAAAGATATAATGCAGTTTTGGATTTCTTAAATCCGCATCAATGATCAAAGTCTTTTCTTCCATCTTGGCAAAAGCCGTTGCCAAATTAATAACAACCGTGGTTTTTCCCTCTGAAGGCAATGTGCTGGTCACAACGAATATTTTCTTCTTTAAGTCAGGATTGCTGTAAAGGATGTTCGTGCGCAAAGACCTGAATGCCTCCCCCACCGGGGAATGACCTTCTGTCAGCATCATCAGTCCGGTCGCAATCTGAGACCTATCGGGATCATGAATATATACAGGAATAGAAATTAAAAATGGGGTTTTTAATAAATGCTCAATGTCGTGGGAGGTTTTAATGCTTTGGTCCAATAATTCAAATAGAAACATCAAGGCAAAACCGATAAAACTGCCCAAGAAAAGAGCTAAAACTAAGATTAAAAGTTTTTTGGGCCACACAGGTTTTATCGGGACCACGGCCTGGTCCAAGATCTTTACGTTGGTTATGGTATCGTTGTTCCTGAAACTAAAATGAGCAGCGGAAGATGCTTCAAACATTCTTTTTTGTTCATCGGCAATGGCTTTATTGACCGTCGCGATCTCACTCTTTAAGCCCTGAATGACCGGATGCTTCTCTTTAAAATATTTATACTGCTGGTCCAAATCCTGTTCCAACTCTGCCCGATGCTGGACTAATTGGTCTGTGGATGAAAATAAAATATAGGCGCGGGTCCAAAGATTGGCGATCCTGGCGGCAAGGCCTGGATCCAAATCTTCCACACTGATCTCGACGATATCAGTCAAATGTACCGGCGTGATCTTGACTTTTTTCATCATCGCGTCAATACGTTCATCGCGGCCCATTTCTTTCAAATGCGTAGGGTTTTTGCCGCGGCTGCCCCAAGGCTCATA
>CAYNGE010000027.1:0-13636 GCA_964396865.1 uncultured Planctomycetales bacterium | reverse complement strand
ATTAATGAGTGTGATAACTTTTTTATAACCGTTCTTACGGCGGGTAAAATAGACCTCGCCATCGCATGCGGCCGTCAAAGAACTGCGGCCGATGACATTAAGACCGGGTTTCCATTGATTCCCTTGGCGGGTTAAAATGGTGCCGGAGACGACCTTCTGGCCTCCGGAAACTTTTATACCGCGGGTTTCCCAGTAATATTTACTTGTAATCCCTCCTACACGGCCACCCATAGCTAAAACCTCCCAATAACATTAAATGTGAAGGGTTAATATACACTAAAACCCTTATTTAGCAAATAAAAAATCTCGAGGATGCTTTACGTTTTCTGGCCTAAGATCCGGTCAATTTCAGTTTTAAAACTGTTGACGTCACGAGCCATGGTTTTGCGGCCATTGAGGTAAAATGTCGGCGTGCCGCGCACATCCACGCTTCCGGCTAACTGCATATCCTCTTTGATCTGTTTTTCAAACTGGGCGTCTTTATTTTTATAATCATTCATCAATTTATTATAATCCAACCCCAGCGTCTTGGAATATTCCTTGATCTTGGCATCGGAAACATCCCCGCCGTTGGCCAATAACATTTCCATCATCGGCTGAAATTTGCCCTGCTCATTGGCCGCAAGCGCCAATTTGGCCGCCGGAAGAGCATTAGGGTGAAACGGTAGAGGGAAATTCTTTACGATCAATCTTACTTTGTCAGGATAGGCCGCCAAAACATCTTTGATCACCGGATAAAAACGGGCGCAAAACGGGCATTGAAAGTCGGAAAATTCGACTATGGTGACTGGCGCGTTTTTTTTGCCCATAATAACAGAGCTGCCGGGATTAATAGTGTAAACCTTATTGTAATCTTCGGACGAAGGCGCTGAAGGCCCCGGACGCTGTCCGGCATTCGCCACAGCGGTGTCTATCTTGTTTGTCAACTGCGTCAATTGATTTTGCACATCTGTCAGACGTTGGCCAACAGCACCGGAACCATTATTGCTTAACAAAGCCAATTCCTTTTCAATATATTTTTGCTGGATGGCGATTTCCGCAATTTTGGTATTCATCGGGCCAATGGCAACCCCTACGGAATTACCGATGCCGATCAAAAGGCCTACCCCCGCAAAAATGCCGATCAAAATAACCAATAAAACCACAATAACATTATTCTTGTTTTCCATAAATCCTCTCCTGGCTGGACCCTCCGCGTAAAAAGCAGCTGGGCTTTAAATTGTTAAAATGAACATGCTAATATACATCAAATTCGAGATACAAACAACGGAATTTTATAGACTGATATGCCCGTAGTGTTCAATAATAAATTTCATGTCTGTCCAGCGCTTGCGGCAGCCAAATACCGCCACTACCAGAATATCATTGCCTCTGGGGACATACCCCACAAAACATGACTGCGCTTCGATCGTATAACCGGTTTTACCGAAGACATGTGTTTTCCAATTAAGAAATAGGGATTTGTTGTGGGACTTTAAGAAACAACGATGCCCTTCCCTGGAATAAATGACGCAGTATTTTAAAGTGATCACCTGCCGAAAAAAATCATTCTTAAGCGCTTGCGTGAAGATCAAAGCCATGTCTGCGGCGGTGGTATATTGAGGACCGCGGGAAGGAAGCCCGTGGGGATTGGCAAAATGGCTGTGCAGCGCGCCCATCTGCCGGGCGCGGGCATTCATTATATCGACAAATTTTTCCTCCGAGCCCCCCACCGCTTCTGCCAAGGCTACAGCTGCGTCATTGGCGGATTTGAGGATTAGCCCGTAAAGCAGATCGCGCACCCGGTAATTTTCACCCGGTTTAAAACCCAGCTTGGTTTGCGGCACCTGGGTGGCATGTTCACTGATGGTGATATATTGATCCAACGGTAGTTTTTCTAAAGCCAGGATTGCTGTCAAAATTTTAGTAGTGCTGGCCGGAAAAACCTCGCGGTCGGCCCCCAGATCAAAATAACGCGTATTGCGCGCGGGGTCCCAAAGGATGGCCGTCGTGGCGGTCACGTGATACGGGCGATGCCCGGAATTATAAAAAGCCATTCCCGGCTCAGGAAAGACCAAAGCAGTCATCAGCACGGCAGCAATAGCCGCGCGTAAAAATTTCAACATAGCCTGCAATATACTTTAAGAATTAGAGAGACACAATACTTAATTTAAAAAATGAAACAGGGCCGTTTCCCTATTTTATAACGCTATCTAACGCCGCCTGGTAAACGCACTCCAAAGCCTTGGCCACGCCTTGTGTGGGCATCAACATGCCCCCCTCAGCTAAATTAATACGCCAGCCTTTGGCCGTGTTAAAGATCCCGATGCGTATATTCTGGGTCATGGGCCCGTCACAGGCGATCACATGGATGAGAGCAATTTTTTTCCGGGCGTCATATAAGATGTCCTTAAATGCCACCGCCACCCCGTCATGGGAATAATCTTTAAAGCTGAAATTCTCCGGATTGAAACTCTCAATAAGATAACTTTGCAAAGCGGTGTCCTCCTTTATTGGCACATGCCTGTGCTCCTCTTTGGTCAGCACCAATTCATAAAATTCGCTGCGGCCGCCCTCCACCCATTTTTTCTCAAACTTAGTGGCGTAACTCGCCGGGATATTTTTGAATTCAACGGAAAATCCGGTATCCCCGACATTCTCCTGTGTCCAGGTGATATAAGGATAATGGTCCGTCACGATCTTTAAAACACCGCCCTGTATTAAACGGCTGTTGACAAGCTTAAGAAAATCGCCGGTAAAAAGCCTGTGCTTGGCATCGGATTTTTTGGGCCAAGGCGGCGGATAAAGGCAATGCACCCGGCTGATCGTCTGAGGATTAAAATACCGCTCGAAGCCCGCGCGCGCATCCAGCCTCAAGACCCTTACATTATCCAAGGGAGAGCGTGCTAATTTACGCAAGGTCCTGTGAATGCGCTCGCAATACTGCTCAAAACCGACAAAATTAACTTGAGGCCACTGGCTGCCCAAGCGCGCCAAATATTCGCCGTTGCCAAAACCGATCTCTACTTCCAAAGGATGGGCGTTGCCGAAGACCGCGGGCCAGTCCGTCGGACGGCTCAAATCGCCATGATTTAAAAAAGGCTTTAAAGAAATATAAAAAGGCTTCATGGCGCAGGCGAAGGGCCCCGTAGAGAATTCACTAAAGGCCAACCGCGGCCGATCAATTTTCCGTCTTTAAATACCAACGGCATCAATTCATCATCGCTGACAATCCCGTCCGGCCGGCGTATGGCATCAATATAGTACTCGATCATATACCCACCAGCCTTGATCGTCTCAAGCTTATAGGGATTGGGAACGGTCAAGGGCCTATAACTACCCGACACAAACGTATAGCCAATAACCAACTCTTGCCCCATGATCTCGTGAACTTGGGTTGCCGTCATTCCCTCCTGGACTTCTTTCAAAGCGTTTTCATTTAAAAGCACTTCAGCAGGAGCGACAGCCGGTGTGGGCTTATCCGCCGGGATCGAAACACAACCGGCTAAAGCCAAAAATAAAAGAATGGCCCAAGCTCTGCGCATACAAAAGTCTCCTTATTTTTAAGATTTTTATTATAATAGATATAGGAAGATTTCGCTATGGAACTTTATTTTCTACGACATGGCATCGCAGCCGATCGTGACGATCTTAAATACAAAGACGACAGCCTGCGCCCTTTGACAGCGCAAGGAAAACAAAAAATGCGTAAGGCCGCCTTTGGCATGCGCGCTTTGGGCTTAACATTTGACGCCATCCTTTGCAGTCCTTATCTGCGGGCCAAACAAACAGCGGAAATTGTAACCCTGGCCTTTAAGCTCAAAAACACGAAAATAAATTTTACAAATAACCTGGTCCCCGACGCTCCTTTGGAAAAATTATTGCGGGAGATCCGTGCTGATTTCCCTAAATCCGAAAGCATCCTCTTAGTCGGACACGAACCGCAATTAACCGGATTTGTTTCCTATCTTTTAAAAAGCGAACACACAATTCCTATTGATCTGAAAAAAGGCGGGCTTTGTCACTTGTCGTTATTCGAGGATGCTGTCTTAAACTGGATCCTGACCCCTTCCCAGTTGTGCCTGATGGCCTAAAAAAGAATAATAACCGCCGCTCCCAAAATGATCAAGCCGCCGCCTAAAACAACCTGCCAGGTAAGATTCTCTCCTAAAAATATGATCCCTAAAATGATCGCAAAGGCCACGCTTAATTTGTCTATGGGAGCCACTTTGGAAACCGGCCCCAAACTTAAGGCGCGATAATAACACAACCAGGAAAGACCGGTGGCAATCCCTGAAAGGACCAAAAAAATCCAAGCTTTCATAGCCGTGCCCTGCGGCCACTGCCATTGATGGCGCCATATGAGAATACATGCGGTCATAATGAGAACAACTACGGTGCGGATAAATGTCCCGAGGTTGGAATTGACATTCATAACGCCTATTTTACCTAAAAGGGCCGTGAGCCCGGCAAAAAAGGCGGAAGCTAAAGCAAACGTTTCCCAGCGAGAGAGCCATTGCATAGATTTACTATAAAATATCCATCAGCCATTAACAATCTTTTTCATAAAAAGTAGCACCTGTCTCTACTTTTGCACCGCCCACCATTTATCCTTAAATTGTGCGGAACAATGGCTGTTAATGTATTGGTCGATCCTGTCCTTATCCGCGTCCGTAATTTTGTTAAAAGACATCCCATAAACATACCGCCCACGAACTTCCCTGGCCCAAGGCAAATTAACCTCGATCTTCATAAGACCGAAACTATCCTCGAGACCCAGGGACATGTTTACGGACCATTCTTGAGGCAATCTTTTGCTAAACGACGCGCGCATTCCTTTTAAGTTCATGTCCTCGATCATACACTGGCTGGATCCCTCCATTTGCGGCAGCCAGACCGTTGCTTCTCTTTTGACCTGCCAGCGCGGCAGTTGTCTGCGTTCATCCATGTGATTCTCCTTTCTTTAGCAACCTTCTTGTTAAAGCCTTCCAAATGCTGCCAGCTTTCGCCGGGAGTTGCCGGTTCCCCCTGTCCCACAATTCCCTCGGAGGTGAGATCATGATAAGGTCCTTGACCTCCGGAGAATCAGACGGCAAAATCTGGCCCCAACCTTTTGATTGCACATACGCGCGCCCTGTTGTCGCTTGACCCTTGTCCGATCCCTGGGCACTCCCGCTCTGAGGAGCTAAGAGTGCCGTGGTTTCCGTTTCTTCTGGAAGAAGCGCACGCGTTGACAACAGTTTCTGATCCAAAGGCAAAGGAAGTGCGCCGTTTTTCCGCGCCAGGATCCGTGCGATAGCCCGATTGGCGAAGTCAAAAAACTTCGGACTCACGACATTTACCAAAGTCGTACGGCCATCCCCATCCCGCCGCAGGCCCACCCCCATCAGATGATTGCCGGGAAGGCTTTCAACGGCTTGAGGTCCGTCGGGCTCACCTATTCTAGGCTCATCAAGGTAACTGACCATCGACTGTTCGGAACCGAAGGCCACATCGCACGAGTCATCCCACCCACAATATCCGAACACAGGAAGCCAAAGATCGCCTTTAAAACGAGGGAAGAATTTCAGAAGGTGTTCAAGGATCCTTTGAAATCCACGGCATCTAAAGGCACCCTCTGGGTCCCGTTTCTGGGCCTCTTCAAGATCAAGAAGAACCTTACGAGTAAGAAGATACGCAGTGTCCATGCTGCCGGACTTAAGCTCGCGGGTTATTTTCCCTAGCGCTGAGCCGATATCAAAATGATGATACGTCCAGACGAGGATCTCTAGATCGGGAGGCAAATTCTCCGGGTTTAGAAGCAACGCGATGTTCAACATCCTTTGACGGTTGACTTTTTCATCGGACCTATGGGCATCCAACGAAACATAGTCGTTCGTTTCAAAAGATTTTTTGCATTTACAAATGATCGGCTGGGCGTCCCGGTGCTCTTCTGAAAGCAGTATCAATCGGTGAAAATCTGAAAACTCATAGCCAGCCTTAAGTTCAACGACCAACTTTCCCTTGACGGGTTGCGAGGCCGGGAATCGCTCCAACAGTACGCCGGCAAGGAGATCATAGGCCTCTCTTGCAAATACCCAGACGGTTTCTTTCTTCTTCGCTCCCGTAAGATCAGTCCCCAAAAGCGCCTCGCCGGGGACCTTAACATCCACCTCAGGCAGAGGCAGATCCTCGGTCCAGTTATGGATATTAACCGTTGTTTCCATGGCCCCTGTTTCTGATGAACGGTTATAATCGATCCCCAAAAATAAGCCATTGCTATCCGTGACCTCTTTATATAACGTCAACGAAGCAAGTAGGATCTTGTAGCCTTCGCCAAGGGAATATCCCCGGACCCATTGGGTCCTTCTGGACAATGGCTGACGCACAATCATGGGGATCCCCAACGCGGCCAGATAGTTTTCCGTCGTACCATTAAGCAGGAGCTCCTCTATCCATTCAATGTAAGCCACAACAGAATCCGCGGGAAGCTGCGGAAAGTTCAGGTTAGAATCCATGAGCAATTCGCGTAAAAGATTTTCGAAATACCTCCGGTTCTTCCGGACAAATTCATGAAGCCCGCCGGGCCATTGCCGCAAGTCAAGTCCGCCTCCGCCGCTTTGTTCAATCATGTGAGCTCTTAACATGTCTTCAAAACTAGCCCGCGCCGGAAGATGAGACACCGCCATCGCCGGGACGAGGTTAAGGCCGTAAGGCATCCTGATTCTATGATTATACTGGGCTGTACTCCTGCCTTCATTCATAGCAGGCGCGCCGTCTTCCTTATTGCTAGAACCTTGATCAAGGGACCTATTCTTGCCTAGACGGGATTTATAAGCGGTCGTATGCCAAAGCAGCAAGACTGAAGACGCTGTAAGTCCAGCTGACATCCTCACGCCCAAATAGGAGCAATCCTTGCTAAAAGATGCATACAATAATGGCAATACGGGCATTATAAGGACACCAAAGGACGTTAATAAAAACAACTTTTCCGAAGATGAAAGTTCATGTTTTTTCTCAAAAAGGGCTTTATTTTTTCTTTCTATAAACGTAAACCATCCTAACCCAAAAAACAAATAAAGTATCAAGTAAGGAGTCACCGCTCTCATCGTTACCTTTTGCTTATGTGTGAAAGAATTCTCGTGTTCTATGTAACGATCACGCAATGGCTCTGTGATGGAAAATGCCTCTCTATATGTCAACTCTTTAGGAAAGCCTGCATAGTCTTTATACCATTCTAATAAGTCCCGTCCTGAAAAATGGTCCATATATTCCATTGCCAGAGAAAGCTCTTTTTCCCGGTCATCTAAAGTCAAAAGCGGCACGTCGCCTTGAAAATAATTGTTCAATTCATGGATCAAGGTCAACACAATTTCTCCTTGGGACTTATGCGCATAGTCGGCATTCATTTTGACAGTAAAAATCCCGTCATCTAACTTCTCTATGCGTACAGCCCTGCTTTTGTCTTCCTTTTCTTGAGGCACAAACCATCCCCCGCTGATCAACTTATAGCTATACTTTTCTGATGTGGGCTTACCGCCGCTGTAATAATCGAATATCGCAGCCAAATAATTAACAGCCCAGACCAATTTTTGTTCATCCTGTTTCTGTTCCTTAAAAATACTTTTATTCGATGGCCCCAAAATATCGGCTATGCCATTGCAATTGACGTCGCGAAACTGCAATTGCATGGGGTCATTGGGCATATAAAAATGATTCATCGGAAAACTACTATCATCCCGAATCCTTCTTCCAATTTCCTGCCAACTTTCTCGTTTTTCGATCCCCTCCAGAATAGGTCCTAATGTATCTACGTATCCCATGCCCGGTTCCAATAAATCTACGATCTGCGCTTTAGGCCAAGGGGCACTTAATAAAGCAGAATAGTACGATAGTGATTTGCATCCATCCAAAACAAAAACCTTGGCAGGATAGTCTGCTTTAGGTAAATTGCTGAATGTTGTAAACAGATTGCGGCCTACACCGGAATGGCCGTAATAATAGATAATATTTACCAATTCTTCCCGCGCCAAGGATTCGATTTCGCTACTATCATCATCCGATCTCATGGAAATATCGATCCGCACTTTTAAATCTCCTATCTTTGAACTATAAGCATTCTCCGCGGTCTTTCTAAACCCATGGCCTGTTATATCCTTTATAAATGGGGTTAAAAATTCATCAGAAAAGAAATACGCTTTGATCCTTATGCTTTTTAAAATGCCTCCTTGGGCTTGGGCCCATTGTTGATACGGAGGCTCTGCCGGTAAGCCCGCTATATTTTGCAGGTCTTTAGATATTTCTTTATCATGCTGATGCAGTTGTTCATTTTCGTTATAACGGGAGATTGCTTTTAAAAGACCTGCAACGTGATAATATTCCCAGGAATCCCTCTTTTCGGCTGAATAATTGGTCATTTTCTGTCGGGCTGGGACATAATATTTTTCAAACAAGGCATTGATGCCCATGGGTGTAATCCCACTCAAGGTCCCTTTATCTAAATCGGTGATTTTGAATGGATTATTCAAAACAACCCTATCGTCTCTGCTCATTTTTGTGGGGAAAGTAACATGAGTAAAAATCCCAACACACGCCAACGCTAAAACGAAAACGGCAGTCACCAGTCGTGCTCGAAGCTTTGAGGTTACATCTTCTAATTTTTGATTTTCTGCATCAGTTTGGCCCATCCAGGCGCCGAACTCATGACGGATGGTCCTTGGATCATCGAGATACTTCTCATTGAGGAACAACCCGATGCCAGGAATGAATGATCCATAAACGACATCCGACGGCCCTGCCCGTGTGCGTCCTGATTCGCTTATATACTCGATGAATTCGTCAACCCTTTTTCCGAACCTGCGCCTTAAAGGTTCGAGCGACTCTTTGATTTTCTTCCCATATGCGGCCATGGGAATATCCGCCAGTTCTCGATCCACCGGATCTTGCCAAACACGCTTAATGCGCGTCTGTTCGGCCTTTGCCTCTTCTTCGGTTTTTCCTGGCAGCCTACGGGCGGGGTCTTTTTCCTTGTGTCTCATGGATTCTTTCAGGAACTCTCGTTCCTTCTCAAGAAATTCTACTTCCCTATCCAAAAGCGCCTTCGCAGTCTCTTCCGGCGTGTAATCACCAAATTGATATATAAATCTTTGGACAAGCCTTCGCGCAGCATCCTTTTTAGATTCCGTAACCATAATTCCGTTTTTCATAACCTGAAATAAGAGTTCGTCCTCTGTTATTTCACTATAAAGCAGGGCTTTGCCTTCTTGCCCTCTCTTTAGAACTGCAATTTGGATACTGGCAATCCCTTGATCTGGAGTAAATCCAATGCCAAATTTTTGCAAGGGCGTCACAAAACTACGCCAAAGTTTTGCTTTAGGATCGCTTAATTGAGCAAGGCGCATGGCCTGATCAAAATCCTCCCCTTTGCCAATAATAACCTTAGGAGATGAAGCGTCTCCTTCCATGCGACCTTTTAACTGTTCGGCAAGTCCCTCTAAACACGGCCTGGCAAAAAATTCACTGCCATCCGTTACAATAAGAAGTTGGAGATTAGATCGGCCTGTTATTGCCGTCCCAAGCCTCCCCATGCCCCCAATCATAAAGACAGCCCAGTCATTTTTCCCTGCACTTTCGAATATTGATGCTATGGGAGATAGATCAAAAAATAACTTTAATTGGGCAGCAATAACGGATTTGTCAGCAGCGCGTATAACCGGCACCCCTGAGGCTAAATCACGATGCGCAATAAGATCAATTTCTTCACTCCAAGATGAATCAATCCTAATATTTGTAATCGTACTAGGATCCAGCTCCTTAGATGCCATTTCTATTGATCCCTCAAAATTTAAAGAATCTCCTTGCCCTGTTCGTGTCCCCTCATCTACTGATGCTTGTATGGAAAGCATTTTATATTCTCTAAATTTCTCATCGACATAGTAGTCTTTATGGGCACTGCTTATTCCTTCACAAAGAATTTTAAAGAAATACTCAAGAAGTTTACCTTGGCGGTCCCAAGAACTCCACTTCTCAACAATAATCTCATCTCCCGCTTGGATAAGATGCTCTATAAGAGGTAATTTAAATCCATAAGGATCCATCTCTTGATGAAGTTCTTTCTCAATGACATATTTGACAAGCGGCCGTGCACCTATTAAAAGCTCAAAAAGAGCATCATTGTCACCTTTCTGTGCATGATCCCAAAGATCAATAGCTTTCTCTTCCAAAAGGGGCTTGGTATCTGATATTCCTTGGAGGTAGGAAACCATCCAGTGAACAGCTTCTTTCTTAGAACGAGACAAAGCTATGTCTTGTGCTATGTCAGGATTTCTTAAAGTGGTTTTGGAAACAGTGCTTGGATCAACATCAGCCAATGAACTCACAGCATTCTGAGTAACCGATAACCCTGATTCTTTAAGGGTCGCTATTGCACGGCGGATCTTCTCAGCTGCAGAGAATGGCAGGGCATCTTCAATGACATCCTTAATGGCAGTCCTTCGTTTCTCTTGAAAGATAATAGCTGCCTCGCTCATTCTTACTTTCCTGGCAATTAGTGTCTGTGTGACCGATAGACCTTCTTCCTTGATTTGTCTAATAGCAGCCTCTATTTGACGATAAAGGACCATTTGAACGGCCTCTTCTATAACAGCAGCCAATTTTTTATCAGCTTTCAGATCACTTAGATCGTACTCTGCAATGCCCGCACGATTAGCAATCCTTTTTTGTGAAAGGTCGACAAATTTAATGTTTTCGTTTTCAAGGGATTTAATCGCGACAAAGACCTTTTCTAAAAGAGCCTGCTGATTACGCTGTTTGGCGCGTTGTTTTGATAATAAAATTGCTTTATCCACCTGTGCGGCAAGGGTAGCATTTTTCTTTTTACATGTAGTCAAGGCGTACGAAGAGATGCCGGATCTCTTTGCTAGAAGAAGTTCTGTAATAATCGTTCCATCTTTTATTGTTTCTTCTTCCAATAGGACGAGTCCGTTTAACAATTTCTGTTCACTTGAGAGCGGTCTCAAAGCTTTTACAGCCGCATCAACTTGTCCGAATCTATAACAATAAGAACGGAGGGTGGCGGGAGCAATCCCGGCTTCTTGAGCTAATGCGTCAAAGCCCACTGTTCTTTTTTGTGCCTTGGCTTCCGCTGCGACTCTTAGCACTTCAATGGCTTTAGCTGGGAGAACATTTTCCTTCTCTGATCCGACTCCATCAAAGGAAGACATCGGATCCGCCATCGCCAGAGCGCCTTTGTTTCTAAAAAACCATTTCCAATTATTTTTAATATGAGCTTTAACAGAGGGTCCCAACAATATTTGAGGATTAGCGGAAAAATATAATTTTGATTTTAAAGACTCGATATATGTCTGGCCTTCTTTAGGGTGGGATGCAACAAACATTTTCCAGTCATAACCTATCCATCCGGATGTCCACCATCCTAATTTTAATTCCACCTGCTCTTCCAAAGCCTTGATCACAATGACCCACAAAGCCAACCGCACGGCCATACGATTTAATCGACTGTTTTTCCATTGGGGTTTTGCGCTATGATAGGTACGATTGGCTGCCCAGATGACAAACCGACGAGAAATTCCCGGCAGCATGGCAGGGCCATCACCGGACATTGCGTCCTCGTCTACAAAAGGAGCTTTACGGCTTACCCAATATTTGCCCACTCCATCGATCAGGATCGCGGCTACGGCAATCGGAGCAAAATAAGAGATCCCTGGCATATAGGAACTTAATCCGAAAATATGGTTAACCACAGGCAGAGAGAAAATAATCAATGCTCCTGCCAACTGGAATTTCAATTTCCGATTGATTAGATGCCGATCCCTGACTTCATTTTCTTTCGCCCATGGATCATTATTCTGAGAATAGTTCCGTTTGTTCATCTGAGTAATAATGAATAACTGGGTAACCACCTGTAAAATATTTCGAGAATAAATACTGTTTAATAGCAAATAAAGCAAAAACATATCCGTAAAATTAAAACAAATCCTGTGTTTGCCGATCTTCGCCCACATGACATTTATAATAAAATACCGGCCATTCTTGAAAGTGCTGGCAATCTCTGCCAAAAAATTAAATAATATGACAAAAAAGATCGCATACATGGCCGCGTCCGACCAAGAATGGAAATGCTTCGTTAATCCCCCAACACAGACTGAACACATAAAACTAGAAATAATAACCACATGGAACTTGTTCCAAGATGCCCAATGACCACTGGCGGCCAAGCCCGCTTTGAAAAACGCCGGCGGCATAACCCTGGCTATCAGCGTCGGGGCATCAGATTCCGTAGCAAGCTCATTAAGATCATCAAGGGATGATATCCCCAGGCTTTCGAGAACACTTTCTTCGTCCAAAATCTTTCCGGCAAGATGCTTAATGAGCGGCACCGACCCCAGAGTGACCTTAATTTCAAGATAATACGGCCCAACCGAGCTGATAGTCTTCCTCAACCACCATTCCTGCTCTCCTGCCGTCCCTTCCGGGAGCGAAAGCACAGACATGGTTTTTTGTCCTGAAGCATTGCCGGAAATTTCTTTAATGCCGGTCGAAGCGGTTTTCCCGCTATAAATCCCAACAAGATACTTAAAACACCAGTGTACGATCACGGCCTTAAGGGCAAAATATTCGTTTTCGGCATCGGTACGTTGAGGATAGGCCAAGAGGCTTGCCTCGTGCAGGCGGGTTAGAAGACATTGAAGGCGGTTCTTAGGATCTAACAATGAACGGTCGATATGGAAAACATGATCACGGATAACGCTATACAGGTCGGGCATTTCACGGCCCATGGGCGTGGTACGTGTTTCCATGGTCCCCATCTGCTTAAACGCCGCGATAACCTTGGGATCGCTGACACATTCCTTCGCCCCTGCATCCACACCCATAAAATATTCTTTTTCGCTCTGGTCAAGCAAAATGTTGCCGGCAATCTGCGCCCGGATCGCGGCCTCGTCGGGATGTTTACGTGGCTTGGCGCGATGGGGATCGTTCCCGCCCCTAATACATTTTTTATCTTGGAGAATTTCAGCTTGCGGCACTAAAACCTGTTGGTCTTTTAAGATGAACTCACCATTTAAATTGATGATTTCGCCTTCTAAGATTATCTCGCCGTATTGTCCTTCGATCTTCACAGTGGGGCGTACAATACTACTATCACTGATCATCAGACGGCCGCCGCCTTTCCCCGTTCTTTCACTAGCAATGGTCACAAAGTTATTGATAAACTGTCTAACTTTCGTCCCTCCATCATCAACATCAATACTTTTGATGAAATCATCAGCGTAGGAACGACCAAAGCCTTTAAAGTAGATCAATTTCAAGCCCAGCGCGTTGGCATCGATATCAGCGCCTTCGGGATTACAGTTTACAAGCAGCAACCGATCAATGCCGTATTTCCGCTTAAGATATTCAATGTCCTCATCCAGCGGCCTAAATCCGGACAGATAAATCCGGCCAAACAAGGTGAATCCGTGTGCAAGAAGAGCCGGCCCACAGTAAAGGTAATTCTTTCCGTCCACCATCCAGAGAATGGCGTAACCATTGCGCACGAAATAAACTTGTTTTTCATCCTTCTCCCATGCTTTTTCTGCCTCGTGCAATGTAGGCAGCTCATAAAGATGAACGTTTGCCGCTTGCCGTGGGACGAATCTTTTGATTCGTTTCAGGGCCC
>CAYNGE010000026.1:0-14146 GCA_964396865.1 uncultured Planctomycetales bacterium | reverse complement strand
TCAGAAAAAAGCGGAAGAGGCTCATTTCGGGTCAAAATATGAGGGGATATACTTATTTCTAAGCATTAAAACTCCTATAAAAAATATTTAGATGAAAAAATATGTCAACTTATACGAAAACTTCAGATAAAGAAAAACGTGCCGGAAGGCCTTTTGTAACCATTTCTTATGAAGTAGGAGCCTACGGAATGAGCGTTGTTGACGGCTTGTGTAAATATTTACAAGAATGTAGCAGCCGTACAGGGCCCATATGGAATGTATTTGATAAAAATCTGGCAATGGAGGCAATGCAAGATTTTAATTTGCCAAGATCAGTTTTGCCGTATTTTTCAGAATCCACAGCTTCTGAGATCGAAGATTTTATTGAATCAGCGCTTAGTTTGCACCCGGCGAAATCCACATTAGTTTACGAAATAAATCGGACCATTCTTCGTTTGGCAGAATTGGGCCATGTCATTATCGTAGGCAGAGGCGGTAATATTGTCACAGCCAAACTTACCGGCGGCGTGCACGTACGTTTAATAGGTTCATTTGAAAACCGTGTTCGTTATTTTAAAGAGCATTTCAAAACTTTAGAAAAAGAGGCAAAAGAATTTGTAGCTGAAGAAAGCAAGAGACGGGGTAAGTACTTTAAAAAATATTTTGGCCGGGACATCAACGATCCCTTGCTTTATGATCTCGTCTTTAACACAGACCGTCTTTCCATCAAAGATATTGTTGAAATAATCGGGTATTTGACCGTCAAAGGCAAAACGATCTCTGGCCAGTAAGATGATTTTTATATGGCCGGCCAAAGATGAAAATAAGGGGGTTACGATGAAAACACCTCAGGTTCAGATTGGATCAAATGCCATAGGCATGTCCCAACACAGTTATTCACACAATTCTTTTAGAGACATGGTGGGACGATTATTTAATGCTGTGGATATCAGGATCAATGGCAATCGTCCATGGGATATTCAAGTCCATCATGAAGGGCTTTATCGGCGCATCCTTGCGCAAGATTCACTCGGCATCGGAGAGGCTTATATGGAGGGCTGGTGGGATTGTGAAGGTCTGGATGAGGCGTATTTTAGACTTCTACGTGCCGAGCAGGAGGGTAAATTCCGGTCTATTTTTTCTGTCGGCCCATCTTTTGCACTGTTTGTTACTTTCCTAAGATCAATGATCTTAAATCATCAAAAGAAGTCGAATGCCTTTGTGGTTGGCGAACGTCACTACGATATTGGCAATGATCTATATCAACACATGTTAGACAAACGCATGGTTTATAGCTGTGCGTATTGGGAAAATGCGCAAAACTTAGACGAGGCGCAGGAAGCCAAGCTCGATATGGCATGCCGGAAATTACAGTTAAGGCCGGGGATGCACGTCCTTGATATAGGGTGCGGATGGGGGAGTTTTGCTAAGTATGCCGCCCAACAATATGGCGTGAAGGTCACTGGTATTACGGTATCACGTCGGCAAATCGAGTTGGCGCAAGAAACATGCCGTGGACTTCCCATTGATATCCAATTAAAGGATTATCGGGACCTTTCCGGGACATTTGACCGGATCGTTTCTGTGGGGATGTTTGAACATGTCGGTTATAAAAATTACCGGACTTATATGCAGATCGTGCAGCGCTCTTTGAAAGATAACGGACTCTTTTTGCTGCGGACCATCGGCAATAATGAATCAACAACGTTTTATGATCCCTGGATGAATAAATACATTTTTCCAAATGCGATGATCCCTTCCATTAAACAAATTGGCCAAAGTTATGAGGGGCTTTTGATCATGGAAGATTGGAAAAATTTCAGCACGGATTATGATAAGACTTTAATGGCCTGGTTTAAAAATTTCGACTCTAGCTGGCCGCATCTTAGATCACGTTACGGTGATAAGTTTTATAGGATGTGGAGATACTATTTATTGTCATGCGCGGCATTATTCCGGTCGAGAAGGATGCAGCTCTGGCAAATACTTTTTTCAAAATATGGCGTTTTAAAGGACGATCGGACAGGAGGATGGCCCTAAAGGAGGATTTTTTCAATGGATTGGGACAGGATCAATGCGGCGATCAAGATAGCCGAAAAATTACAATATTTTTTTATAGCAACGGCCAATGATCGGGGCGTCCCGCATGTGGCCACAGCGGGTGAACTTGTACTCAAATCGCCGGACATGGTAGAGGTTTCTTTTTGGTTTTGCCCAACGACCATTGACAACTTGCAGCAGAACAAGAAAGTTTCATTGATCATCTGGGATGCCAAAGAAAATTCAGGGTATCAGCTGCTTGGGGAGGCCGGGGAAACGTATATTTCGAAAACTTTGGATGGATATGTTGCAAAAGTGGAGGGAGGGAAAAAATTTTCACAGTCTTACCTGTCCGTGACTGTTCGTGTTGAAACGATCATGGATTTTGTACATGCATTGCACAATGACATTGCTTTATGAAGGATCGAAAAGTCGTAATTTATACTATTGGCCATTCCACAGCTAGTATATCGTTAAGGTCGTTTAAATCCAGAGCATGATCTTGATCGTTAAACACATCGACATTGAAGGCCCGGGAACATTGGGCGATTTTTTAAAAGCCAAGGAAGAGCCTTTTCGTATTGTCGAGTTGGGTGCCGGCGAGCCAATGCCCGCCAATCCGCGTATTTTTAAGGGGGTGGTTGTTTTAGGCGGCCCTATGAGCGTCTATGAGGAAGATCGCTACCCGTTTCTAAAGCCGGAAAATGATTTTATTCAGAAGGTTTTAAAAGCAGAGATCCCATATTTGGGTATTTGCTTAGGTGCACAGCTTTTGGCCAAAGCTGCCGGGGCCAAGGTTGTTAAGTCGCCTGTCAAAGAGATCGGCTGGTATCAGATACAATTGACATCTGAAGGTAAAAAAGATCTCCTCTTTAAAGGTTTTCGGGAAAGTGATCCTATTTATCATTGGCATGGCGACATGTTTCATATTCCCTCAAATGGTCAATTATTAGCCGGCGCACAGGGCTGCCCCCACCAAGCTTTTAAAGTCGGGAGCAATGCGTATGGATTGCAGTTTCACATCGAGGTTACGGATAAAAGCATCAAAGAATGGTGCGATGAATATTGTGAAACGGATTTGCCGGAGCGTTTGGACCACGCCAAATCCATGGTGGAAGATTACTGGAAGTATAAACAAGTTTTTGATCATCAGGCCAAACAGATATACCATAATTTTTTGAATATTATTAACATCTAAACACGGCAGTTGTTTCGCTTCTATATAAAAAGATGAAAAAAGTCAGAAAAAAGCGGAGGTGACTCGTTTCGGGCCGAAATATGCGGAGATATACTTATTTTGAGGTGATTGTAATATGCAATCTCCAAAAAATATGACGGATGGTAATTTAAGGCCCGATATCACGGATGCCATCGGGGAGTCCGGCGTAACGGTGGATGCTGTTATATATAAAATTGCTGATGAGGTCCAACATATTAAGACCGTGACCGTCGAACCCGGGGCCGAAATTGCGCGAGGCCTATTAACTGTTATTGATGGGACGATCAAGGATTCTGTGAGTTCCGGCTGCGATCTTTCAGTCGTTACCAAAGGGATATTGATAGGGGCTTTCTCTTCCAGCCATTCCATACAGTTGGAGGCGCACAAAACCATTCGATTGCTTGTTCAAGAAATACTTCAACCTATTTTTAAATATAACGGTGATTCCAGGCAAGCGGTTGATGGGCTTTTGGCTGCGATGGTTATCATCGCCAAGAGACGAAAATTTAACATTCAGGAAGCATTGATCATTATTGTTGATGATATATTATTTTCCGCCGAAAAAATTGATCCCAAATTTGCCGAGAAGGTCAAAATATGCATCCCTAAAGAATACAATGGGTTTAAAGTAATGCCTTAAGCCAAAGGGGTCCCCGGTATTTATCAGGAAGGAACTTTTTGGCATCTTTTTTTGTCTAAATATATGAGAGGGCCTTGAAAAGTGTGTTGGGACTTAAGGGTTGCATAGCAAGAAACAGAGAATATGGGGACCTAAATGAATTGTAAAAGAACACAAGAATTGATTTTAACCGACTATATTGATGGGCAAATGGGAGATGGGCCAAAAGGTCTTGTCGATGGACATCTGGCCCATTGTTCTATTTGTAAGGGGTTTTTAGATAGCATTAAAAATGAAGTGGTTGGCCCCTTTGCTGATGCCTTCAAAGCCGTTCCTGATGAATTCCTTTGGACCCGGATAAAACAGGCTATCGAGGAGGAACAACGCCAGCAGGCGCAAAAGAGCTTTATATTAGATTTTTGGGAAAGGCTAAGATCTGCTATTCATATTCCAAGACCGGCCTTTGTCCTTGCTAGCGTCGCAACATTGATTTTTATGGTTGGTATCGCAAGTCAATTTGTGATCAATAATCAGATTGTGGGGATCAATGCGCAGGATCAAGCGATGTATCTTAGTTCTTTAATTAATGAACCTGCTCTTATAAATAATGGAAATGATTTTGGGACACCCATTGAGAAGTATTTTCTATAGCTAAACACTGGTCTCACAGCTGAAGATCATGTATGGGAAATAGGATATACCATGGCACAGCATTTAAATTTACTGATTCTCTTGGTGTGTATAATCTTTATATTGATACGTTAAAGGTCCTGTGAGGCGTAATGGCCAAAAGATGCAGAAAATGTAAAGTGCCGCTTGAGGGTTTTTTATATTGGCTGATAGCTTCAAAGATATTTGGTTTGCGGCCGTCAACAAAAGATCCGGATCTGTGCAATAAATGCGAGGATAAGAAGGAAACGCCTTAATTTTTTATCTTGCTTTTAATGGTGCTTTGAATTTAAAATACTTCCTACTGCGCTATGCAATGGCGGTAAAAGAATCTGCAAGAATGGTGGCAAGTCCGGTCTTTTAACTTATAAGCGCTGCTATAGCTCTCTTGGAAAGGTCATGAAAAAATCAGTGTTATTGATCATGATGCTTTTTTCCTCCGGTCCTCTTGAAGCATCCACTCCCATATCAGTCAATACATCACCGGTCGTTGCTATTACAAGTCCCGCTAATGGCAGAACTTTTACAGCAGGTTCTAATATCATCATCACCGCGACGGCTTCAGAGGCCAATGGGACTATTAGAGAAGCCTATTTTTTTGATGGGACATATTATTTAGGATCGAGCATTACATCTCCGTACACTTATACTTGGGCCAATGCCCCTGCCGGCAGCCATTCCTTGATAGTTGAAGCTACCGATAACAAAGGGGGCACTTTGATATCAGCGCCTATCAATATTACCGTTAATCCGGCGCCTAGCCCGGCAACAACTCCTTTAGCCGGAGCAGAAGGAAAAAAGTAGAGGTGTTCTATGAAAGAACGTGTCGTTGTTGTTACTGGAGGTAATCGCGGTATAGGCCATGAGATTTGCCGTCAACTGGCTAGTTTGGATTTGATCGTAGTCCTCACTTCCCGTAATGAAAAAGACGGATTGGAGGCAGTTGCCGATTTTGATAAACTTGAATTGCCCGTACGTTTCCATCTATTGGACGTGACTAATCCTTCGCATATTTTAAAGTTGAGGGATTTTTTAACCCAAGAATTCGGCCGCTGCGATTGTTTAGTTAACAATGCGGGCATCTTCCTTGACAATAAAGATAATAATTTTTTTAATACGGATCTGGCCGTTGTGCGCCAAACTATGGAAACAAATGTTTATGGGCCCTATTTGCTTTGTCAGGCTTTAGTCCCGCTTATGAAAAAGAACAATTATGGCCGCATTGTCAATATTTCAAGCGGCCTGGGCCAATTAAACGATATGGGCAGCAGCTATCCTGCTTATCGGATGTCCAAGACTGCGATTAATACTATAACCAGAGTTTTAGCTGCGGAGCTTGCCGGAACTAATGTTTTGGTTAATAGCATGTGTCCCGGATGGGTCAAGACCCGCATGGGCGGTTCTGGCGCCACGCGCCCGGTAGAAGAGGGAGCGGATACAGCCGTATGGCTTTCGACTTTACCTGACGGAGGCCCTACAGGTAAAATGTTCCGTGATCGTAAAGAAGTGCCCTGGTAAAACACATTTTTAGTATATGTTTAAAACCTTCCTAATAATCCTTAGTACGATCTCATTATTAATGATCTCTCCTGCTTTTGCCGGACCGATAAAAGTTTATTTCTCCCCTAATGGCGGCTGCCAGGATGCGATCATCCGGGAGATCAGCAAGGCCCGCAGGACAATAGATGTAGCCATGTATGACCTGACAAACAGGGAGATATCCCAGGAGCTGATTAAAGCTAAAGAAAAGGGGGTTTGGGTAAGGTTATTTTTGGACCAGGGCGAAGGTAACGGTAAGTATTCCAAAGGCAGGTATTTGATGAGCAAAGGAATAGAAGTCCGTTTCTACAAAGAGGACGGTCTTATGCACAACAAATTCGCGGTTATTGACGACAAGGTATTGATCACGGGCAGTTTTAACTGGACAGTCACGGCCGAAAGAGACAACCAGGAGAATCTTTTAATTATAACGGATGAGGACGCGGTCAGGGAGTATTCGCAACGATTTGAGACGCTATGGGCTGGGCCGCGGGAGAAGTCCGTAAGTAATGGCACATTCAATGTGCGCGTAAGCGGCGATGTTACCGTAGGCACTATCAATAGAAAAGGATTTTAGGGTAAATTGTTTGAGAAAGGGACGCGATGGAATATAAAATTATTCAACTGGATTTTGTCAACGCCTTTCTAGTTAAGGTCAAAGAGGGATTTGTCCTGATCGATACGGGCCTGCCTCAACACTGGGAAAGGCTGGAGGCGCAGTTGATAGCCGCCGGCTGCCTGCCTTCCTTATTGAAGCTCGTGATCATCACTCATGGAGATCGGGACCACATTGGGAATTGTGCGAAGTTGCAGGAAAAATATAAAGTCAAGATAGCCATACACGAGGCTGATGCCTTTATGGCGCAAGGCGGCGTATTGAAGCGCAAAACAAGGACCTTGGCTGCCAGGATCTTCATGCTGTTGTTTAGATTGCGAAGGCAGAAGATCATTTTACAGAAATTTAAACCGGATATATTTTTAAAAGACGGGCAGGATCTCAGGGACTACGGATGGAGCGCGAAGATCATTCATTTGCCGGGCCATACAAAAGGCTCTATCGGTATTTTAACCGAAGAAGGCGATTTGTTCGCCGGAGATACATTGGTTAATTCAAAAAAACCCGATATAGCCATATTTGTTGATAATTTTCAGGAGCTTAAAGATAGTATTGAGAAATTAAGGAGATCAAACATTAATAAGGTCTATCCCGGCCACGGCAAAGTGTTTTTATTCTCTGATTTATAAAGAGGTTGTCGTAAGAAATTCCATGCAATGACACGGAGGTTTAGTCCGTCCAGACTTCGTTGATCTCAGCAACGGGTTCGGTATCGGCCTGTGCGAAGGAACGCGGTTTGGCGCTAAAAGGTTTGGGACGGGGTTCATGGATCTGACGCACGATGCTTTGGGCCAGGGACTTGCCGATGGTTTTGATGGACGCCAGATGATCGGCACTCACCGGCTTTAGGTCTGCCAGCGTGTGATAGCCATGCTTAAAGAGGATGCGCGCCCGCACGCGGCCCACGCCTTCCAGGCTTGCCAATTCCAGCAGTTCTTCTTTGATCCCATAGCGAATGCGCAAGCGCAGGTTTTCCAGATCAAAGGTCATCTTGTTATAGTGAAGCATTTGGGCGATCTGGCCTGCGGCGTGCAGCAGCCAGCCGGCGGATTCCATATGGCGGTAAATGTCTCCCGGGCCTATGTTGAAATCATCGCACATGGATTCTTCTTTGTCTTCATCGATCCAGCGCGACCATAACCACATGGTCTTAAGCGTGGCATAAAAAGTATACACATCCTGCAGCATGGGCAGATCATTAGGGGTCAGGATCAATTCATCCTCGATCTTTTGACTTAGATTTTCCAGTTCCTCGGAATCGCTTTTGCTTACACTGAGCAATTCGCTGTCAGGACAGCAGGTGAGCATATGTAAAAGGCCGTAAATGGAAAATGATTTGCCATTATGGATCTTATTTAAGCCCTCGCGCAAGGTGAGACTGGTCATGGGATCAATGTAAAGACGGCTGGTAGTATTGCCAAAGGGGGTGGTAAAATATTTGAAGCCGCTTTTGTCGATAAAACCGTTTTGGTGCAGAAAATCGAAGATGTCACCCACTAGGCTCACCAGATTGGCTTCCTGGTGTTGGTAGGATAAAAAGGTATGATTGAGAAAATCGAACATGCTTTTGATATCATGCACGTAGCCCGAGGAAATAGAAGAGAGTATATGGATGCGCAGTGCCGCTTCGCAGCCAAGTTTAGAGGTCACAGGTTCAGGTTTGGCCAAAATGAATTTTTCAAATAAAGCATTTTGTTCCGAAAGGGATTTGGCCACCAGAACCGCTTCCCCGTAATCATCGTATTGAGGCCGGCCGGCGCGGCCGGCGCATTGTTTGTATTCCGCGGTGGAAATATACACCGACCCTAAACCGCTGGCATAACGTTTGCAGTCGCGGATAATGGCCCGCCTAGCCGGGAGATTGACTCCGGCCGCAAGCGTGGGTGTTGAGCAGATGACCTTGATGATGTTCTTTTTAAAATGATCTTCGATCAGATGGCGCTGCTTTGGAGTCAGGCCCGCGTGATGGAATGCGCAGCCGCTTCCAACGGCCTGGGCCAATTTTTGGCAAACTTTAGTGGCCGAATGGTCTTCGCTGATCTCACGGGCCAGATCGTTGAGAATTTTCTTCTCTTCGCCTTTAAGGATCGTGACGACGGAAGAGCACAACTCGCGTGCCGCGGCCTGGGCACTGCGTCTGGCATTGACGAACACCAAAACCTGGCCGCCTCCACGCAGGGTATCCATCGTCAGTTTGTTTAGGTCTTCGCTTTCGTCTTCTTTGATGAGACGGATAGAATCATTATCAAACATGATCTTATCATTAAAATAGACCCCTTCTTTGAGGGGGATAGGCCGCCAATGGCTTAAGGCAAGCCCGGCACCAAGCCATCCGGCGATCTCTCCCGCATTACTGATGGTGGCGCTAAGGGCCAAAATTTGAATGTCCGGTTTTAATTGTTTGATGCGGGCGGTGAGGATCTCAAGTGTCGGTCCCCGGCCTTCATCATTGATAAAATGGATCTCATCTAAGACAACAACCGAGAGGGAATTGATGAGCCAGTCGGCTTTTCTGCGCAGGATGGAATCGACTTTTTCGGCGGTGGCTATCAATATTTGATAACGGTCCAGATATTTACTTGGAGAATCCAAGTCGCCCGTGGCAATGCCGATCTTGACCCCCAAAGATTCATATTTTTTTTTAAAGTCGTGGTATTTTTCACTGGCCAGGGCTTTTAAAGGGGCGATATATAAGGCACGGCCGCCATCCTGTAGGATGGATTTAAGCATGCATAGTTCTGCGATCAGGGTTTTGCCGGAGGCCGTAGGCACGGCCATGACCACGTTTTTTTTGTCCAAAACGCCTTTACGTATGGCCTCATCCTGGGTCGGATATAGGGCGGTGATGCCGTCAGCCGTCAAAACATCAATGACCGTTTGCGGGAAGGCGTACTTGTTTAGAAGTTCTTTAAGATCCATCTTGTTTTTCTAACATAAATAAATGGTGACGTCTACCATTTATTAAATTGACGCATACTCGAGAGGAACATATAATTAAAAAATTAATATTGAGTCTTATATATGCGTGTAGTCATTCAAAGGGTCAAAGAGGCGCAAGTCAGGGTGGCAGGGCGGATCGTAGGTCAAATTGCCCAGGGGATATTGATTTTTTTAGGAGTGGCCCGCGGCGACACAGCAGCTGCAGCGGATTATTTAGTTAAAAAAGTAACGGAATTGCGCATTTTTGAAGACAAGCAGGGGAAGATGAATGTGTCGGCGCTCGACGCCAACGCTCAATTCCTGGTCGTTTCCCAGTTTACCTTGTATGGTAATTGCGAGAAGGGCCGCCGGCCTTCATTTGACCAAGCCGCGGATGCGCCCCAAGGCGAGGAACTGTATAATTACTTTGTGAAACAGTTAAAAGCCGCCGCCACGGCGGGGGTAGTTCAAACCGGTGAGTTTAGGGCCATGATGGATGTATCGTCGGTCAATGATGGGCCGGTGACGTTTGTTTTAGATAGTAAATAGTTCAGGCTTTCATGCAAATCATAGACACTCACGCGCATATTGACCAGCTTGAAGATTTGCCCCAAGCTTTACAGCGCGCTCATGAAGCGGGAGTAAGCGACATAGTGGCCATGAGCGTTGATCTGGACTCCATGAAAAAGCTTAAGGGCATCGTGGACCAATATCAGCGGCCCAACATTCATTTAGGTTTAGGCGTACATCCGGGACAGATCGGGGCCCAAACCCGGCAGTCGGCTATTGATTTTATTCGGGCCAACCACGCCAAGGCCCGTGCTATAGGGGAAACCGGTTTGGACTATTGGTACAAATGGGCGCGTAAAGACGAGGGGGAACGTAAAAAACAAAAAGATTTTTTCGCCATGCATTTAGATATGGCCCTGGAATTTGATCTGCCCATTGTCATTCACAGCCGGGGGGCATGGCAGGATTGCCTTGAGTTGACCAAAGCCGCTGGAAAGGTCCGCGCCCTGTTTCATTGGTATAGCGGCCCGGTGGATATTTTAGATCAAATCCTCGATGCCGGTTTTTATGTGTCAACCGGTCCCAGCGTGGCTTATAGTCCGGAGTCTCGCCGGGCCATGGCGCATTGTCCCCTGGGGAGGATCCTTATTGAAACGGATTGTCCGGTCAGGTACAAAAACGGGGAGAGTTTTTTTACAGCTGAACCTAAAGATGTTATCAAGGCCTGGCAAGCTTTGGCGCAATTAAAAGATCTGGATGAAGAAAAAGTCCTGGCTATAGTTAACGCTAATGCAAAAGAATTTTTTAGGATATGAAAAACAAAATTATTTTTATAGGCATCATTATTTTGGCGGTGACGATCGGATTTTGGTTCTGGTGTCAGCGCCCGGGGCTTGCGATAAACAATGTGATGCCATCGGGGGCCATATTTTATGCCCGTTTGGATCATGTGGAAACGCACATTAACCAGATGGCCCGGTCGGATCTCGCAAAAAATATCGCGGCCATTGATTTCCCGGAAGTGTTGGCTCGCAATAATTTTTCTAAAAAAGACATCAGTGACTTTCTAAGCTGGCAGAAGGATTTAAGGAAGATCCGGGACAATCCTTTAATAAGAAAATTCTTGAGCCAGGAAGCGGCGGTGGCGGTATTCAGAAAAGATGGCCGCTATGAGGTCTTTATAACGCTGCGGCTGACCGCTTCGGCGAGAATTGCCGAATATTTAGGCCAGCTTTTTCATCAATGGGGCGATGATGTTATATTAACCCAGCAAAAATACCAGGGACGTGTCATTAACCATGTTTTATTGAAAAAAAGAGGCCTACAATTCGTCTATGTGCGTTTAAGAGATCTGCTCGTCATTTCCCCGCAGTCCTTTGGTCATCTGGAAGACGTGGTGGACGTTTATCAGCATAGGCAAAGCTCTCTGGGAGAGGACCCTCAGTTTATTTTTGTGCGCGATAATGCTTATCCGTCTGGGGATGCTTTTGCGTTCGTCAATATGAAACTTATTTCGGATATATGGCGCAGCGAAATGGATTCCCGATTAGAGACGTATGGTTATCAGGCGGCAGCATTTTCGGTCTACGGATTATCTTATATGCCCGGGGAGGTCAGCAAATATAAAGTGATCGCAGGACTGGATGAAAAGCGGATGGATCCGCAGATGCGGCAACATCTGGCCTGTCCGGCCCCGGTCAATGGATCCTTGAAATTGGCGCCGGTCAACGCCATTGCTTATAATTGGGGAGGATGTTACGATCTGGGGGAATATTGGCAATCCGCCAGGGAAAAATTGCGGGAAAACCCCGACTGGGCGGATGTCATCCTTAAGATCAAACGCGGTTTGGAGAAACGTTACCATATCAATATCAAACGGGATGTTTTGCCGGTTTTAGGTCACCAGATCGGCGGTTATTTGACGGACGTCGATATGCAGGGCAAGTATCCTTTTCCGCGTTTGTTGGTTTTTATCAAAGTAGCAGACCTTCCGGCGGCAGAGCATTTGCTAAATGAGCTTTCGGCTAATCCCGCCATTGAGCTGCAAAGTGAAGAATATAACAATGTGACTATCCGCTATACGTCTTTGCCTTCGCAGGTCAATATGGACCCGGGTTATTGCCTTGTGGGCGATTATCTGTTGGCCGCAACCTCCCGCCAGCTATTGAAAGCATCCATTGACGCGTATAATGACTCCATGCGTTCCCTGATCTCGGATGATACGGTCAAACAATTCAGTTTGGCCGACGATGGAAAATTTCATTCCGTGACTTTGGTGAAAACCGCTGAATTATCCCGAAGGGCCCAGGATTTCTTAGGATGGGTTGATAAATATTTATCTTCCCAGATCTCTATCGCCGCGGCAGCTAAACAGGACGGGAACTACAAAGCTCAGGAGTTAGATAAGGCCATTGCGGACAAAAATGATGAACTGGCGTTAGCCCAAAGGAAAATGTCCCAATTAAAGCTCAAGTCTTCCACAGACTTATCCGAGGAAGAGTCATTGTTCATAACCGGGGCGATTGCGAATTTAAACCGGGAAGAGGAATCTATCCGTAATGAGATAGCCGGTTACAGGGCGCAGAAAGAAGAATTGTCGCAGGACCTGGCTAATTACGCAATAGGGGCGCAATCGGATAAATTGACCATGTTTAACATGGAGAATATCGTATCGCCCTTTTTAAAGGGTTTGGAGTCTATCGACGCCCAGGCAGTCACGGTGCGTTTTGATGATAAAATTTTAGAGACGGAAATTTTGGTTAAATGACCAAGCAATGTACAAGATCATTCATAAACAAGTTATAGCGCAGGATATCAAAAAGATCGATATTGTGGCGCCTGCCATCGCCAGCCGGGCTTTGCCCGGACAGTTTGTGATGGTCACTCCGGCGGCCCATGAGCATAATATTCCCATGACCATTGTTGATAGCGATGAGAAACGCAGTGTGATCTCGCTGATAGTCCACGAAACAGGCCCCGGTTCGCGAAAATTGGGCGACATTCCTATAGGAGAAGGTCCTTATCAAATGGTGGGGCCTCTGGGACGTGGGGCGAAGATAGATAAATACGGGCTGGTTGTTTGTGTGGCCACCGGCATCGGAGCGGCACAGATTTTACCGGTTTGCCGCGGCTTGAAGAAAAAGGGCAATAAAGTCATCGGCATTATCGGGGCCAAGTCCAAGAAGGTGCTGATGCTGGAGGCCCAGATGCGGGTGGTGTGCGATGAAATCTTTATTGCCACCAACGACGGTTCCTATGAGCGCAAAGGCCTGGCCACCCAACTTTTGAAAGAACTATTGAATAAATACACAGTTTGTCGCATCTATGCCATTGGATCTGTGGAAATGATGCAAGCCGCATCCTGGATGGCCCGTGAAAAGAATATTCCGGTCAGGGTGACGGTCAATCCGCATATGATCAATGGTTTAGGGATATGCGCTTCCTGCCGGGTCAAGGTAGACGGGCAGTACCGTTTGGCTTGTACAGACGGCCCGGAATTCGACGGACATGGGGTGGATTACCAGGATTTATTGCAACGCATGAATGCATTGGAGTCGGCATGGAAAGATCAAAGGCATCCTGTCAGCCCCCAGAGGCCAGGGTTAGCAACCTTCGTGAAGTCTCTTTGGGGTTCGGCAAAAAAATAGCCCAGGATGAAGCTCGTCGCTGTCCGCAGTGTGCCGTGGCCACCTGTTTGGCCGGATGCCCTTTGGGCATTGATATCCCCGGGTTTATCCGTTTTTTGCGCGAGGGGGACAACCTTTCCGCCTGGGAGCGTATCAGACAAGATAATCCTTTTCCTGATATTTGCGGCCGGATATGTCCGGCTCCTTGTGAGCGTGCATGTATTTTTCATGCGGATGGAGTGCCGATTGCGATTCGCGAGCTTGAGCGTTTCGCCGCGGATGGGGCGCCCTCAAAATTAGAAAGGCCGGTATCGCTATCTACTGGGGCAAAAAGGGTGGCCATTATCGGTTGCGGACCGGCGGGATTAAGCGCGGCGTATTATTTAGCCCGGGCTAATTTCAGTGTCACT
>CAYNGE010000025.1:0-14480 GCA_964396865.1 uncultured Planctomycetales bacterium | reverse complement strand
ACGCCAGCCCCCCAAGCCCAAATAATACCAACATCACCCATTTTGCCCTGATGGCAGCAGTTCTATTGCCATAAACCTTTGTTAAAAATGAAGTCACAAATGGGAAAATCAGCAAAACCACCGCGCTGACAACAATAAATACAACGGTTTTATAAGTAAACGGAGCAAACAATAGTCCGAGGACCACTACAGTCCCCAAATCATTGATAAAACATGCCCCTAAGATCCCTTTGCCAAATTCCGTTTTGTTGAATCCTGTCTCCAGCATAACCGCATAGACGACAGCCATGGAAGTTGTCGAAAGGGCTACTCCCGCAAGTAAACTTGCCTGCACGCCCCAGCCAAGGAGAAACCGTGCAATCGCCGCGCATCCCAAAAACGGGGCAATAAATCCAATAATGCCGACGATAAAAACTTCTTTCCATTTTGTACGGATCACCCGGGGCTCTAATTCTGCTCCGGCTAAAAAGGTAAGTAAAACAGCGCCTATCGAAGCTAAAAAACGCAACCACTCCAGATTCCCGCCCAACGCATCCTGCCCCCAATAATGATTAGCAACGGCAGCGGCTATGACACCCACGCAAATTTCCACGAGGGCGATCGATGTTTTAAGATGATAGGCGGCCACGGTTGCCAAGACAGCCAAACCAAGCCAGAGCGTTGCGATAGCAAAAATATTTTCCATAAAGATCTCCCCGTTAAGTTTTAAAAATAAAAAACCCCTGCCACATATTATGGTAGGGGCTAAAAAAAGGGCCTCTACCAATTAAACCAGTAGAGGTCATTAGCCTTAAATCTTCCGGCAATTTTGGCGAACCTCATCGCCTTTCAATTTTTATGTTAATCTTTTTAAAAATAAAATCAAGAAAATTATAAAAACCCTTCATGCTCAATATAATTTTTTATTGGGAAGCCTGTCCCATTTTTTAAAAAGCAAATTTGCCTCATCACGCATACAGCCGGAAATTATTTTTAGCTTTGCCCTTCCCAATTTCTTCATTACGGCGCTGGAGATAGGAAGCTCATTAAAGCCGATCCTTTTCGCATCAGCAATAGTATTGCCGTACACCAAAGTATCGATCTTGGACCAATGAATGGCGCTAAAACACATCGGGCAGGGTTCGGTGGTTGAATAGATCCAACAGCCGGAAAGGTCATAAGTCTTTAATTTTTTAGAAGCTTTACGGATGGCGTTGATCTCCGCATGACACGCGGCATCTTGTTTTAAAACGGTATTGCGGCTTATGGCGATCGCTTTATTGTCTTTAATAATGCAGGCGCCAAATGGCCCTCCGCGCATATCCAAAAGATTTTTTCCCGCCTCTCTTAAGGCAAAACGCATAAATTCAACTCTTGGTTTTATGCTCACGTTTTTAGTCCTTATTCCTTTTTATTTTAACTGATCTGAAACATCTTTGACCTGCCCCGGCTTCTGCACGTCTTGGTCTTTAATGACCTTGGCATCCGCCGCGTTTAGATCAAGTTCCTTTAAATCTACCATCCGCACGCTTCTGTCATTATAGGTGTGGTAAAAATACCGGGCGTTGGTCAGATCCGAAGCGCTGGTCCACTGCGTAGTATCGTAAGTGGTCACCCCGCCTTCTTCTCCTTTGACCGCTCCCAAGGGGATGTCAAACTGATTTAAGATATGAAACGCATTAGCGATACCCTCATCAATGTTTTTGCTTGGAAGCGCTGAATTGACAAGGAATACCGCGCGCACAAACCGGGATGGAGGCGTAAAATCTCCAGGCAGGCCGAGCGCCCCTGACCCCTGACCCAATTGCGCAAACTTATTTCCGTTAATCGTCATGGCCGGGTTATTCTCTGCCTTTAAGCCGATATAGTTCCTTAAGTTTGTGGTCTGCCAGATATAATCAGGGGAATTGGTAATGACATTGACCTTGTTGTCATAAATATTAAGTTTTCCTGCCGTATATTCCACTATTGCAGTATCGCCGCTTTTATCTGAAATAAACATATGCAGCGGCGGCGCATAGCCCAGCTTGGTAAATACAACCGCGGCTACATGAATTTTTTGCAATTCCTCCCGCGCCTGCGCCACGCTTGAGCAGTTGGCCAAAATCCACGAAACCACCTCAAGGCAGGATATTGTGCTGGGATAATCTGCTTCCGCCACCTTTTCATATTGAGCGTATCCCGGAAAAAAGAACCCTCCTACATGGAGCCCTTTTTCATTTAGGCCGTCATCAACCAGCTTTTCTCCCGGAGGCGCAAAACCCACATAACCGTATTTTACCTTCCAGGGCATACCGGGCTTACCTGCCGGGGTTTGTCCTACAAACCGGTAGTTCCTTGGAACTGCTACAAGATCGTGCGGCATAAAACTATCGGCAAATTCCATTGAACGCGCAAAGATATAATTGCCATCCTGCGTCTTAATTTGTATGCCTGTGCAGGCAAAGGCATTTGTGAAAGTTAAAACAAGGGAGAATAAAAATACCGCAACTACAAAAAAACCAATCTGCTTTTTCATAACTCCGCTCCTTTTTTATAAAATTTTAACCAACTTTCAATCTTTTGTCTGATCTCTTCCCTTATGGCCCGGGTCTTAGAAATCTTCTCTTTCCAAGTCCCCTCAAACTTTGATGGGTCGGGAAAACTCCAGTGAATTCTTTTAGCGGACCCGGGGAATACGGGACAACGTTCCGCGCCGGTTTCATCACAGACTGTAATCACATAATTATAAATCTTGCCGCTCTTAACACAATCAAAGACCGCCCGTGTCTGTTTCTTGGAAATATCGATCCCCATTTCATTTAAAACCTCAATTACGACTGGATTTAACTTCCCCGGCTTGAGCCCGGCACTTTCAACCTCAAATCTATCACCAGCCAATTTTCGCAACAATTCCTCAGCTATCTGGCTACGGGCTGAATTATGAATGCAGATGAATAGGACTTTCTGCTTTGCCATAAATCACTTTCCTTATTAACAACACTGTTTAATACACCAGGTATTTTTCTCAAGCGACCGGGCCACATTGACCAAACCAATCATAACCGGAACCTCGATCAGCGGGCCAATGACTGCGGCGAAAGCCACCCCGGAATTAATCCCGAAAACAGCGATGGAGACCGCTATGGCCAATTCAAAGTTATTGCTTGCGGCCGTAAACGATAAGGTGACCGTCTTGCCGTGGTCAGCCCCCGCTTTTCGACTCATAAAAAACGACACAAAAAACATTACGGTAAAATAAACTATCAAAGGGATCGCTATTCGTATAACATCCATCGGGATCTTCACGATATATTCGCCCTTGAACGAAAACATAACGAATATGGTAAAAAGCAATGCAACCAAGGTCATTGGACTAATCCAAGGAATAAAAACCTTCTCATACCAATCCTTCCCCTTTATCCGTAATAGGACGAACCTTGAGATCATTCCCGCAAGGAACGGGATGCCAAGATAAATGAAAACGCTCTTAGCTATCTGAAGGATCGTTACATTAACTACGGCCCCCTTGAGGCCAAACCATACGGGAAGGACCGTGATAAACGCCCAAGCGTAGATTGAAAAGAAAAACACTTGAAAAATAGCATTAAACGCCACGAGACCGGCACAATATTCTGTATCACCATCAGCCAAATCATTCCAGACGATCACCATTGCGATGCACCGGGCCAGCCCAATCATAATAAGCCCGACCATATATTCCGGATAGCTACGCAAAAAAACAATTGCTAAACCAAACATCAATATAGGCCCGATAATCCAGTTCTGAATAAGCGACAGGGCAAGGATCTTATAATCCTTGAATACATCATGCAATTCTTCATATTTAACTTTCGCCAAAGGGGGATACATCATCAGGATCAACCCGATGGCGATCGGGATGTTCGTCGTTCCGGAACGGAACTGGTCCCAAAATCCGACAGTTCCCGGCACAAAGAACCCGACCCCAACACCTGCCGCCATCGCTATGAATATCCACAATGTCAAATATTGATCCAGAAAAGACAATCTTTTAACGCTCATCCCCTCTTCCTTTCAATTCTTCCGACCTCTTACACATAGCAAACAACCACCTTGATGTCAAATAAAAAACCCGGCGATTATTCATCGCCGGGCGTATATTGAAAAGCGCTTATTTTTCCTTATCCAGACTCAACGGCCCTGAACCAAAATAAATGATCATAAAAGCCGCGCCCAACATCGAGACATTTTTCATAAAATGAGCCATTTGCATTTGCCGGGCCATGGGGTCACTGACAGTCCAGAAATTATGCATTATAATAGTCACAGGGATCAGAAAGAATACCAACAACCAGGCCCCCCAACGCGCCTTATATCCCAAAAGAACGCTCAATCCTCCTAAAAACGCCATAATTCCCGATAACGGGACAAGGATCGAGGCCATTGGCGTCCCATGCGAGGCCGCATAGTCAATAACATGTTGAGAAAAATGATGAAATGACGAGATGATAAAAATCGCTGAATATAATATCCTTCCCAACAAAACAGTGTACTGCATATGCTCCTCCTTTGATTAAGGGTTATAAATTTATTTGACCAACCCTTCCTGTTTTAAAGTTTTTAGAATGGAAGGCCGAACCATCATGTTTTTTAGATAATCATTAATATTCTTATAAGGGTTTAAATCAACCTTTAGTTTAGGACACCAATTCAAAATTGTCACTAAATAAGCATCCAAAGCCGAAAAAGCATCACCTAATACAAATTTTCTTCCGGCTAAATGATCATTGACCACCTTGAGCCGCTTGGCGACTTTGTCTTTAATGCCACTGACCACCTCTTGCGGCCCATTGGGATAACCAAACAAGGAGCCAATGCCTTTATGCAATTCGGTTGAAATAAACGCCAGCCATTCCAAAAACTGATAACGGTCTCCCTTTACGGCCCCCTTGGAATCGCTTAAATAGGACAAAATTGCAATATTCTCAGTGAGCGTACGACCATCATCCAAAGTAAGAGCCGGCACATAACCTTTAGGATTAATTTTGTAAAAATCTTCTCCTTTTGCTGTCTTGTGCGTTTTAAAGTCAACGGATTCGATGGTGTAAGGGATGTCCCACTCATTAAAAAGAATGTGCGATGCCATCGAACAGGTGCCGGGCGAATAATAGAGCTTCATAATAGCCTCCTTTTTTAATTACGTTTATCTTAAGCCATATAAACGGTTTTTATGTTCACAAACTCATGGATCCCAAATGTTGATAATTCCCGGCCATAACCGGAGCGCTTGACCCCGCCAAAAGGAAGCCTGGGATCCGACTTAACAAAATCATTTACAAAACAGCTACCTGCCTGCAATTGAAAAGCCGCGATATTTTCAGCACGTTTCATATCTTGGGTAAATACCGCCGCCCCTAAGCCAAATACGGTGTCATTGGCCGCATCAATGGCTGCGTCCTCTCCAGATACACCGATAATACCGGCAACGGGACCGAAAAGCTCTTCATCATAAGCAGGAGTATATTTACGCACATTGGTTAATACTGTGGGAGGATAAAACGCTCCCTTCCCATCAGGAATTTCTCCGCCAAGTAAAAGGCGGGCGCCTTTTTTAATACTTTTTTGGACTTGTTCATGGAGCCCGTCGCGTAAATCATGCCGGGCCAATGGGCCTAATGTCGTTTCCTCATCCAACGGAGATCCCATGCGCACAGCACGCATCTTTTCGACAAAGAGCTCTTCAAACTCTTTTAAGCGCGAGTTAACAACAATAAACCGTTTAGCGGCAATACAACTTTGGCCCCCGTTAATAAGCCTTGATGCCGCACAAGCCTCAACTGCCTTGACCAGATTTGCATCTTCTAAAATAATATACGGGTCACTGCCTCCTAACTCCAAAACAGTCTTTTTAATGACAGCGCCGGCCTTGGAAGCGATCGCCTGGCCCGCCCCTGTACTGCCGGTCAGGGTAATTGCTTGAACAAGGGGGTGTTGGATCAGCCGTTCCACTTTTTGGCTTGAAATCAACAATGTTGTAAAAAGACCGACGGGTAAACCCGCTTGTTTAAAAATATCTTCGATCGCCAATGCGCACCCGCATACATTTGAGGCGTGTTTAAGGACAACGGCGTTACCCGCCATCAATGTGGGCGCGGCGCAACGAAAAACCTGCCAAAATGGGAAGTTCCAGGGCATAACCGCCAAAACAATTCCCAACGGTTCAAAACTCACAAAACTTTTACTTGCTTCTGTTTTGATCAATTGAGGCGCAAGATAACTTTTTGCCTCTTGAGCATAAAAATCACAACTCCAGGCGCATTTATCGATCTCGTTCCGGCCTTGCACGAGCGGCTTGCCCATCTCCATGGCTATCAACTTCGCATAATCCTCTTTATTCTTCCTTAGAATAGCAGCAACTACTTTTATTTTTTCGGCGCGCCGGTCCAGTGACAGTTTGCGCCAATCTTCAAAGGCCAATTGTGCCTGATCAAGAGCGCGGTCCATTTCTTTGATCGAAAACTGATGATAAGTCTTTATCTTTTTTCCGGTTGAAGGGTCAATAGATATCATTTAGGTCTCTTTAAAATTAATAAACGGTCTTATCTTTTAGAATGCATCGCGTTTAATTTTTTGATCAGTTCCCCGTTGACTCCCGGGTCAATGGGGACCTCAAAGACACTTAATTCCCGTTGCTCTAATGACCGGGATAACTGTTTCTTCAATTCGTCCAGATACCGGGGACGGTATCCTTTAATGCCAAAACTTTCTACGTATTTTTTAAAATCAGGATTGGTCAATTTTGTGCCGGTAGACCGGCCCGTACTCATTTTTTGTTTCCAGCTTATCAATCCATAATCATTGTCATTAAAAATGATCGCGATAAAACTGACCCCCAAACGCTTGGCGGTTTCTAATTCCTGCGAGTTCATTAAGAACCCGCCGTCTCCCATCACAGCGACAATTCGCCGCTTAGGCGCATGAAGGGCCGCGGCGACGGCCCCCGGAAGTGCAATACCCATGCTTGCCAAACCGTTTGAAATAATACAGCCATTGGGACAGCAAGCGGAAAAATTCCGCGCGACCCACATTTTATGACTACCGACATCGCTGATCAACAGATCATCGCCATGCATCAGCGATTGTAAAATATTTAAAACCCCGGGGATCGTAAAAGGCCGGCCGGCCTTCAGCTCATAACTACGGATGTCTTTGACAATGCGCGCACGAACTGTCCTGTACCAATCGGTATCGATCTTCCAATCTTCGGCTTCTAGAAATTTGTTTAATTCACGCAAAGTCGCGGGGATATCAGCTACGATCTCAACGGTCGGTTGATAATGGGTATAAACTTCAGCAGCTGTAAAATCGATATGGATGATCTTTTTATTTTTGCCGGGGTTCCAGGCATCCGGAGCGTATTCCGCCATATCGTATCCCACCGTAATGACCACATCAGCCATATCCACGGCATCCATCACAATGTCCCTAAACCCGAAACCAATGGTAAATAACGACTGCGGATCAGCGTCCGAAACGGCGCCCTGTCCCATAAAGGTATGGACCACCGGAATATGATGCTTGTGCACTAATTCAGTCAGCCCTTCTGAGGCCAATTTTCGAACAGCGCCATTACCCGCGATGATCAATGGATATCTGGCCTTCTTAAGCAGCGACACAGCGTCCCTTAGCGCTTGATTGTCCGGGTCCGGCCTTCGCACGCGCACTGCTTTAATGGGCTGCGCCTTTGTTTGCATCCCGGCCACATCTTCGTAAAATTCTATATGCGCGGCCCCGGGCTTTTCGGTTTCAGCAATCTTAAATGCTTTGCGGACAACTTCAGAGACAACATCGGGGCTAGATATCGTGGTATTCCATTTCGTGATCGGATGAAATAAATCGAAAAGATTGACGTATTGATGGCTCTCTTTATAAATTCTTCCCATGCCCGCCTGCGCCGAAATAGCCACTAGCGGACTTTTGTCTAAATTGGCATCGGCAACACCCGTAACCAAATTAGTGGCACCCGGCCCCAGCGTGGATAAACAAACCCCTGCATGGCCGCTGACTCTCCCCCACATATCGGCCATAAAAGCGGCGCCCTGCTCATGACGTGTCGGGATAAATTTGATGGAAGACTTTTCCAAAGAAAACAGGATATCATCTGTTTCCTCTCCGGGGATGCCAAAGACATACCTGACCCCTTCATTTTCCAGGCACTTGACAAATAGATCTGAAGCTTTCATGGGCCTCTTTCTCGACGTTGATCAACACCTCCACTATTCCTTGCTCAACGCAATTTTAATGGAATTCATAAGATCAACATTCACAGCCCCTCCCAATTCCATTACTTTTTGGGCGTCTTTCAAAGCCTTGCCGTAATCATGTTTGAAAAAATAAGCGATGGCCCGGTCATTGTAGGCTTCAATGTACTTGGGGTTCAGTTCTACGGCCCTATTGAAGTCCGAAATGGCACGGTCATGGCTGCCTTCAGCTCCATAGGCGGCCCCCCGCATATAGTAAGCAAGGTAAAAATTGGGATACACTTTAATGACTTTTGAGTTATCAGAAATAACTTTGCCATAATTCCCTGTATGGTAATAGTTGATCCGGCTTGATGTATTGTTGGAGTCTAGTCTGATGGCTTTGTTCCAGTCAGCGATCGCCTTGGAACGATCGCCTTTGAGATAATACGCATCACCACGCTTATAATAACTCAAGGCATAACGAGGACTTATTTTTATCACATAATTAAAATCAGAGATAGCTTTGTCATAATCGCCCATTGCCTCAAAAGCTCTCCCTCTGGCGGTATAGGCCTGTATCGAACCCGGAGCAATATCAATGGCTGTATTGAAATCAAGGATGGCCTTGTCATAGCTTCCTTGATCCTCGTAAGCCAATCCTCTGTTAATACGGACGTTAATATCATTGGGGTTTAACTGCAAAGCCCTATTGTCTTCAAGAATAGTTTGCTCAGGAGTGTTTTGAACTTGGACCACGCTTAACTTACGATCCGATGAATTTATCTGCTTGCTGGCTGATTCGAGATTTTGTTTCGTCCTGGCTATCACCTGCTGCAGAGAAATGATATTGCCATTTGACTTCTTTAGATCTTGCTGTAATTTATCAAGCTGTTGAAGCTTATCATCAATATCCTTTTGCGCCGCCGTTAATTGCTTGTCCTTGCCGGCCTGCGCTTCTAGCGCACGGTCCCGCTCTAGTTTTGTTATTCCTATCGATCTTTGCAAATCGCTTAACTGCTTTTCCTTATCACTGTTATTCTTTTGGAACTCTGCAGTCAAGGTCCTGATCTGCTCCTGTAAGGCCTGTTCTTTTTTAAAATTTATAGATTCCAGATCTTGGCCCGTTTTTGCCATCTCCTGCTGCAATTGCAGTATGGTATCTTTTGACTTGGCCAGGTCCTGCTGCAGTTGGGCGATCTGCTGCACCTTGCCGCTGATATCTTTTTGTGCCAATGTTAAATTCCCTTTAATCGATGCCTCGCCAATTTGAAATCCACTTTTATAAGCCTTATCTGATTCGGAAGCAACGCTCCATAAATAAGCAACTCCCAATAATCCTGCAATAAAAACCATTGCAAGGATCTTGAGGAAAACATAAACGTCGCCGGCACTATTACCGGCCATATCCTTTTTGATCTCAACCTTTCTTGACTGCAGATTCCTGAATTTCGCCGCTTCTTTCTCATCTAGAGTGCTTTTCCGCAGATCTTTGTGGGGAATTTTACCATCTAATATGGCCAATGCCTCTGACGGAGTCATATCAGCCTCCTGTATTAGACAAACCAATTCGTCAAATTCTTATACAGGAATATGATCAAAACGTACATGTCATATTTCTCTTTTTTATTGATTTTCTTCTACTATTTTGTTTTAAAAAATATTGGCAGGAGTTAAAGTAAATCTACCATAACTTACATATTAATAGAGGCTTATGTTAATTCTATGGTTGCTGGCGGGATTTAGGCGGCCGCCCCGGGGGTCTTAAACGCAAAAGCGAAAAACGCCGCAGCGCATAAAAAAACAAAGGCCGCTAAATAATTCCATGCAAATTTCTCTTTTAGGAACATGATCGCGAACCCAATAAAAACAGTGATCGTTACGACTTCTTGAATGATCTTGAGTTGAAATCCAGAAAATTGGACATAACCGATGCGATTAGCCGGAACAGCCAGGCAGTATTCGAGCAACGCGATCCCCCAAGAAACCAAAATTGCTTTCCAGAGCGGCCAAGCGTGACCATATTTCAAATGCCCATACCATGCAAATGTCATAAAAATATTTGAGAAAGTCAGAAGAATGACGGTAATCATATGGCTGATTCTCCTTTGGTTAATTTCAGAAATAGTTTACCATAGGCCCCAGGTATGAAAAAGTAAAAGATGCCGAATACAACTGATGCAACCACAGCAAAAATGTAGTAGACTTAGACTTCTTATGGCGCTTATTAGTTTACAAGAAATCACATTGGCCTTTGGCGGCCCGCTTATTTTTGAGAATTTAAGCCTGCAATTGGAGCCCGGCGAACGGGTGGCCCTGCTCGGGCGCAATGGCGTTGGTAAAACCACCCTCATTAAAGTGATCGCCGGCCAGACGCAAATTGATACCGGCGAGATCATTTATCAAAAAGACATTAAAATCACCCATCTGCCTCAGGAAGTTCCCAAAGATATTAAAGGCATGGTATTTGATGTTGTTTTTTCAGGTCTGGGAGAACGGGCCCGGCTTTTAAGTGATTACCATCATGTCACGCGCCGCCTGCATATCGAGCAAACGCCCCATCTCATGCAGGAACTTGATCGTCTTCAGGTCGAGATCGACCATTCCAATGGCTGGGACCTTGATGCCCTTGTGGAGGATATTCTTTCCCATATGAAATTAGACGGCGAGGCAGATTTCGAAACCCTCTCCAGCGGGCAAAAACGCCGCGCCCTACTGGCCAAGGCCTTGGTGATCAAGCCGGACATCTTACTACTCGATGAGCCCACCAACCATTTGGATATTGATACGATCAATTGGCTTGAAGGGTTCTTGAAAGAGTACCCTGGCACATTGTTTTTTGTGACCCATGACCGTATGTTCATGACTCACTTGGCCACGCGCATTGTGGAGCTTGACCGGGGTAGAATTTTTAATTGGTCCTGTGATTATCAAACATTCCTGCAACGCAAACAAATGGCCCTGGAAATTGAAGGCGCTCAGCGTGCGGATTTTGACAAAAAACTGGCCGAAGAGGAAATATGGATCAGAAAAGGGGTCAAAGCGCGCCGCACCCGCAATGAAGGCCGGGTGAAAGCGCTCGAACGCATGCGCGAAGAAAAGAAAAATCAACGCCAGCAAATCGGCAAAGTACGCATCCAGGCCCAGGAGGCAGAATCCTCAGGATATTTAGTGATCAAGGCGGCGCACTTGGGATTTAGTTACGGGGATCTTTGTCTTATCAAGGATTTTTCCGTCCAGATCATGCGCGGCGATAAGATAGGGGTCATCGGCGCCAATGGTTCCGGCAAGACGACGCTTTTGCGCATCCTTTTGAAACAATTAGACCCGCTTAAAGGCAAGGTCCGTCACGGGACTAATTTAGAAGTGCTATATTACGATCAATTACGCGAGCAATTGGATGAAGAGAAGTCAGTCATTGAAAATGTCACCAAGGGCGGCGATACGGTGACCATTAATGGCAAACCGCGCCATGTCATCGGTTATTTGCAGGATTTTCTGTTTACCCCGGACCGCGCCCGTACGCCGGTCAAGATCCTTTCCGGAGGTGAACGCAACCGTTTGTTACTCGCGCGCCTTTTCACCAAACCTTCCAATTTTTTAGTGATGGATGAGCCCACCAATGATCTGGATATCGAGACCCAGGAGCTCTTAGAAGAACTCCTGATGGAATATTCCGGCACCTTGATCCTGGTGAGCCATGACCGTTCTTTTTTAAATAATGTGGTAACTTCCACCATTGTGCTGGAAGGACAAGGGGAAATTTATGAGTACCCCGGCGGTTACGACGATTGGCTGATGCAGCGCAAACATCAGACTGCGCCAACAACGCCAATTAAGCCAAAAAAACAGAAAGAGCCTGTTATAAAACCTCAAGGGGTGCCGCTGCGGCGGGAACTGTCCGCAAAAGAACAGGCTGAATTAATCCGTCTGCCTGCTCTTATCGAGAAGCTTGAGGCAGAACACGCTAAACTCTATGAGCTTTTAGCAGATATCGCTTTTTATCAAAGAGATCCCAAAGAAGTGGAAAAGGCCAAGGCAAGGGCGGATGCGGTGGATGAAGAACTTCTGAGGGCCTATAAACGATGGGAGTATTTAGAAAACTCCCAAGAATAGAAACAGAATTACTGGGGTCGTTGGGTGGATCAAGTTAGAACCTGTTTGATGGCCTCAGCCTCAAATAATTAAGACCGATCACCCTACTCCCCGCCTTTTAATTCGTTTCCGTAGCTACATATTATAGTAAGAAATGGAAACAGAGAAACAAAATAAATAGATGTTTTGTTAAGACCTGCCCGCATACTCCCCTACTTCTCATAATCCCTTGCTACTTCGCCAACTTATTGTAAAGCCAAGCAAAAATAGCGCACCCAATGCCGGCATCCGCAAAGGCCCAGACTGCGCCAATAATACTGCCCAGAACACTTGCGGAATAACCAAGATAGAAATTCCCGAGCCATGTCACAATTTTATCGCAATAGCCACAACCCATCGCCGAAAGACCCATTATAAATACACCGGCGCTCCAAAGGATTCCGCCCGCCAAACTAAAAGCTCTTATGTCAATTTTTAACATAGCCCCTCCTTATCATAACTCCTCTTATTTTCGAAACAATTTCAAATATTCCCCATAGCCTTCCTTCTCAAGCTTGTCCTTTGGGATAAACCGTAATGCCGCGGAATTGATGCAATAACGCAATCCCGTTGGCGCAGGGCCGTCATTAAAGACATGGCCCAAGTGCGAACCTGCTTTTGCGCTGCGGACCTCGGTCCTTTGCATAAACAAACTCTTATCGGTCTTTTCAACCACGTCTTTGCTGTTAATGGGGCGTGTAAAACTCGGCCAGCCGGTCCCGGAATCAAACTTGTCCGTTGAACTAAAAAGCGGCTCACCGGAAACGATGTCAACGTAAATGCCTTGGGCGTGATTGTTCCAATACTGATTTTGAAACGCCGGCTCAGTGCCGTTCTCCTGGGTGACCTCATACTCAATCGGTGTTAATTTAGCCTTCAGCTCCTCCCGCTTCTCTGTATTTGAATCGTTAGCCATAACTACCCCCTGTTGATTTCCCCATAAACAAAGGATAAAAACCATAAGAACAATTTTCATAGAACATCCTCATTTAAATTATCGCTATCCCGTTATTTCTCCGTTGATGCTTTACTGTCTACCATTGTCAACTTTATCTTTTCGAATTTCCCCTTCAGCCTCGAGCCAATCTTGAGATGCCTGACCATCACGATGGCCATGTTGTTCATAAAGTTCATAGGCACGCTTGGCGATTTGAGGGGCCGTATCGGAAGGGTTTTTAATTTTAACGGGATCAAAAATCCGATACGCAAGTAGTTTTAGGCGGTCATTCAACAGGAACCACGCTAACGCATAACCCCATACGAACCCAGCCCAGCCCCAGCCCAAGGGTGTCATGAACAGCCCATAAACCGCTATCAACGTTGCCACGATTTGTGTACCGAGCACGGCTACCCATAAAATCAGTGCCGGACGATGAGACCAGAAAGGCCCTCGTGTGCGCGTCAGGAAAATCGTCAGATGTCCTGCCACAGACAGTTTTAAATACATCAGCGTCTGGATATGCGCGCGGTCGAGATGAAAGACGCGCTCACCAAGATAAAACAAGCCAAAAGCAGAAACAACCCCAATAACGCCCAGCACCGTGGCAATCCCCAATACCATGCGCATATTCCAAGCCTCGGGTTGATCCTTGTACTTAACATTGTCATAGGCAATGGATAGAATCGCTCCGTCATTAAGCAGCGCCAGCATCACGATCATCACCGCTGTTAGTGGATAAAAATTAAAAACCAGAATCGCCAGCGTCATGAACAACAGCACGCGCAGCGTCTCGGCGATGCGATAAATCGCGTAGCTGTTCATCCGCTGGAAAATCCGCCGGCTCTCCTTGATCGCGTCAATGATCACCGACAGGCCGGGCGTCATCAGCACGATGGCCGCCGCCGCGCGCGCTGCGTCCGTCGCGCCCGAAACGGCGATGCCGCAGTCGGCTTTCTTGAGCGCGGGAGCATCATTCACCCCGTCGCCCGTCATGCCGACGATGTGTCCTCGTTTCTGCAAAACATCCACGATGTGGAACTTGTGTTCGGGAAATACCTGCGCGAAACCGTCGGCCTTCTCAATGGACTCGGCCACCTCGGTGGTCTCCTGTTTTTTCGTGTCTCCCAGGCTGGCGGCATCGAGAATGTTGGTGCCCATGTCCAGCTTTTTGGCGGTTTCCTTGGCGATGGCCAGGGCATCGCCTGTCACCATCTTGATCTTCACGC
>CAYNGE010000024.1:0-14780 GCA_964396865.1 uncultured Planctomycetales bacterium | reverse complement strand
TTCATTTGGAACATTCTTGCCATAAATCCTCGCAGACATTTGGCAAAAAATTCCTTATTGTGCCTCACACATAATAGCTATTCATCTTTAACGCATGCTTTTGTCAAAGGTAATTATGAAGCAGTTCGCTATTATTTTTTTTCTATTCATTTTGATCGGCATTACCAGGACCGCTTTTGCCCAAACCACGGAAACGGAACTTTTATCCGCGGCCCAGCAGGCTTTTAATGACGGGTTTAGCGATGTGGCTTCGCGCTATCTTGAGGATTTTTTGCGCCAATATCCGCAAAGCTCCAAGCTGGATACAGCCAAATTATTACTGGGACAATGTGATTTTTTGCGCGGTTTTTATCCGCAAGCTTTGAATCTATTTGAAGAGTTAAGCCGCAAGCCGGCTAATAAGGATGAAGTTTTTTTCTGGCGGGCAGAGACTTATTTAAAGGAGAACCTCCTGGGGCAGGCCCAACGCGATTACAGGTCAGTGATCCATGATTTTCCAAGCTCCGCGTATGTGCCCGGCGCCTATTATTCTTTAGGGTGGTCTCTTTTCGAAGAAAAAAAATTTGATGAAGCGAAGGTCATTTTTTCCAAACTTCTAGCGCAATTCCCGACATATCAATTTAACGAGGACGCGGACCTGAAGATAGCGCAATGCGATTATAATGCCGGCCGTTTAAAGGAAGCCATAAATGATTTTAAACTTTTGACGGCCCGCTTTCCAAAATCTTCCCATTTATGCGAAATTGACTTTAACACCGCGGAGAGTTTTTATTATCTGGAACAGTTTGAGCCGGCAAACTTGTATTATCAAAAGGTCCTGGATCCTTCCTGTGATAACCCCTTAAAGCTTTCGGCTTATGTCGGAGAGGCTTGGAGTTATATTAAATCGAGAAAGTTTGGCGAAGCCGCTAATATTTTAAAAAAAGCGGAAGAATTTTGTAAAACCCATGGACTGTCGCCTCAAGAAGTGGTTTTGGCCCGCGCCAATTGGGCGTATGAACAGGGGCAGTATGAAGACGCTTTAGTGCTTTTTTCGGATTTTATCAGGAATTACCCTCAAAGCACGCATTGGGCGCAGGGGTATTTGGGACGCGCGAATGTTTATTATCTGTTGAGAAGATATGAGAATGCGCTGGAGGATTACCGTCATTTGTTATATATCAGGGACCCTGATATTTTTGCAAAGGTCCAGTTCGGATTGGGATGGAGCGAGCTAAAAGAAGGACATCTACAGGCGGCGATCGGTCATTTTCAGGAAGTTTTTGACAAAAGCGCCGACGCGCAAGTTAAAGCCAGCGCCTTAATTCAAATGGCGGATGTTGATCAGGAAAGCGGCCATTGGGATGACGCCGACCAAATGTACGAACGGGTGAAAAAAGATTTTCCCCGTAATGACATGATGGATTATGTGCTTTATCGTCAGGCTATTAACTACCTGAAGCTTGGGAAAATGGATGCCGCGCTTTTTAATTTTAAGAACTTACAGGCGGATTTTCCCTCAAGCCCGTATCTGCAAGACATGGATTATTATCGAGGCGTGATCAGTTTTAAGAAAAATGATTGGCAGCAGAGCGCTTTAACCATGGAACATTTTATTAAGAAATTGACACATCCCAGCGATTTTACCCCTGAGGCCAATTATATCCTGGCTTTATCCCGTTTAAATTTAAACCAGCCGGAAGAGGCCCTTAAGGTTTTTCAGAAGATCCTCAGGCTTTATCCGAATGAAACCGAAATCGCGGAAAATGCCGACATCGGGATCGCCAGGTGTCAATTCCAATTAGGATCGTATAAAGAAGCGGTTAAAAGATTTAAGCTGATCGTTTATAAATATCCTAAAACAAGCGTTGAGTTTGAGGCCCTTTTGTGGCTGGCCCAGTATTATTTGAAAAACGGCGATGTGGATTCTTCCATTGATTTTTATAAAGCCATTGTTGAAGAATTTCCCGATTCCCCATGGATAGATCAAATTCATTACGAATTAGGCCAGGCTTATGAGATCCGGGGGCTATTGGACGCGGCCCTGGAGCAGTATAAAGCGATTTCCGGGCGCGATGAACATTTGACGGCTAAAGCCAGGCTGGCCATCGCCGGGGTTTTGTCAAAAGATCCTGATCCCCAGATGGCCATCGCGGCCTATGAAAGTATTATCAAGACGGGTCCCAATTATGCAGGGGAGGCGTATTTAAAGTTGGGCCAACTTTACCGTAACGCGCAGAGTTATGAAAAGGAAATGGATGTTTATCAAAAGGCCCTTTCGGCTTCAAATAAGGCAGCTGACCGTGCCCAGCTGCAGTTTAATCTGGCCGATACTCTGGAATTAATGGGCCGCATGGAAGACGCGATCGCGGAATATTTGAAAATACCCCTTTTATATCCCAATGAACAGGCATGGAGCGTGAAAGCGTATTTGCGTGTTGCCAAAATTTATGAGGAGAGGCAGGACTGGCAGGGAGCCAGGGTCACTTATCAAAAGATCATCCAGTTGAAGGTGCCGGAAGCCGCCTACGCGCAGGAAAGGCTGGATTGGATAAAAAATAACGCCTGGAAGATAAGGGCGCGTATCTAATAAAATATTTTAGAAAATCCATATGGGAGGGAAATTATGACGATCGCTTTTATCAATGCATGGGGAATTTTGTTAAGAGGCGGCCCAATGATGTGGCCGATATTTTTGCTTTCCGTTATAGCGCTTTCAGTTGGCATCGAAAAGTTGTTATTTTTGTCTTCCGTTGAAAAAAATATGAAAAAATTAAAACCTGTTTTTTTCAAAGCCATTCAGGAAAACCGCATGAAAGACGCGCTCGTGATCTGTGAAGAAAATCCCGACGGCTTCGGGCGTATTTGCAAGACCGGTCTTATGAAATTCGGGTCCTCGATGGGGCTTATCAAAGCCTCAATGGAAGGTGCTGCCGGTTTTGAGATATATGTTTTGAAACGGCGTTTGAATTTGCTGGCTTTCATCCCCAATGCGGCTGTGTTGTTGGGATTGTTGGGCACGACCAATGCTTTGTGTGTGGTGTTCCATGCGGTGCAAATGCGTTCCAATGCCCTCAATCCTTTAAGTCTGGGGGACATGTCCTCAGGTATTTGGCAGGCCTTACTGACGACTTCGGCGGGACTTGTAGTAGGGATCATCAGTTTTGCTATTTATAATTTTACGGCCAGTCGGGTCAATGATCTGGTGGCGGCTTTTGAGCAAACCATCAGCGAGGCGGCAGAATTGTTGCAGGCGGTTTCGCAACTGGACCGTTCCGCAGGGGTTGACCCGTCATGAGCCTCCAACGTTTTGAGGTTAAAAGAAATATCATTCATCCGTTATTGGCCATCAGCTTTATCAATTTCGTTTTAATGGTCGTTGTGCTCATTATGTCCGCGACGATCTTTGCCGCTCCTTCAGGAGTCGCGGTCAAATTTCCCACCTTTAGAGAAGACGCGCCTCCGCCGGAACAACAGGTGGAAATTGCCGTTACCGGCGAGAACGTTATTTACCTTGACGGTAAGGTCGTGACTTTAAATGAACTCAGGCGTTTTTTAGCCCGCGGCGATTTTAGGTTCCATGCCATTACGATCAAAGCGGATCGCCGTTCTTCCATGGGGCGTGTGGCGGATATTCTTGATCTATGCCGCGGGATCTCAGGAGCGAGGGTCAATGTCAGCACGATCCTTTAAAATATTTTTAGCCGTCTTCTTGGCGCATGTGGTCATATTAAGCGTCGTGTGGGTCGGGTTTCCCGTTCCTCCCGCAAGGATCGCGGCGGAATTTATTTATGAGGGAGCGCTCCCCGCATCCCAAGAAAGCGGCAATGCCCCACATGATGTCAGGCCAGATCTAAAAGGGTCCGATCAAGTTCCTTTTGATCGTTTTGAAGCGTCTTATTTTAATCATTGGATCGAGTTAAGAGCTCCTTCCAAATCTTAAAAAGGGTATTATGGTCATCTGGGATTTTAATGTCATAGTGGCGCTTGGGGTTACTTTAGGTTTAGGGCTTGTGATCACAGCCTGGATGTTTTCATCTTTAAATACAGGTCCTGAAGGGATTTCCGGCAACCGGGATACTTTCAGGCAATGCGTTTTTTGCGGCTATTTGTATTTTGATTATTTTAAAAAGACGCCCTGTTGCTGCCCGCGCTGCGGCAGTTATCAAAATTGACCCCCAAACAGGGCGCGCCTCCCCATAATTTCTTTAAAACACGTTGACAAACCCCGCCCTGTATTGTCTAATAAAAAATAGTTAATATAGTCTATAGTATAGACATGAAGTATCTTTTTGCCCTGCCGTCAAGTTCCGTCATAAGCAATGGCGCAGGCGGGAGCCTTAAGGTAAAGAATAAATTATGTCTTCATCAAAGAAGAAAATAAGTTTTTATTGTAGTGAAGGAAAGCTGACGGCCGTTGTGTTAGAAAAAAATACGCCTGTTGAAGCTATTTCCGCCTTGATGGATTCAAGAATTGATCCCGGATCTCCGTTTAGTCCCGGCTTGACTGAAGAGATACAGATGACCGCATCTTTTCAAAAGATCTTACAGGACCACCGTTTTAAGGACGGCGATTTTTGTGTTTCTTTGCCCATCAAAGACATCCTTTTGAGGTCTTTTGTCATCCCCTGGGTCGCTCCGGGTGAATTTCAAAACGTGATCAAATTCGAATCTAAAAAATACATACCTTTAGATATTAAAGACGTGTCTTTCGTTTTTCATGCAGTTTCCTTTACGGAAAATCAAATCAAACGTATCCAGGTCATTTTCTTTGCTGTACAAAAAGAGGTGCTGGCCCGGTATGAGAGGGTTTTTCAGAAGGGAAATGTGAACGTTTTCTTTTGTGAGCCTTGCTCCGTGAGTTTAGCTAAAGCCCTGTTGTATAAAAAAGAGATCAAGCCCACCGATCATTTGGCATTTTTATATTTGGACCAAAATTCAGGGTATATTTGTTTTATTGATAAGGGGATACCCCAGTTTGTCCACGAGTTTATAATCAACGCCCCCGGGACTTTGGAGTCGGTCAAGGATGGCGGTGAATTGACAAGGATCCTCAATGAGGCGGGGAACTCTTTTGATTTTTATGCCAGGCAATTTGGAGCGGCCAGGGTAGATCAGATGATAGTTTCATCTTCTTTGGAACGGCAGGACCTATTGGACGCGTTGGCCACAGAGTTAAAAGTGAAGATAAAAAAATTCTCTCCTTTGATCTCGACGGTAGGGACAGAACGGATCGATCATATAGATGCTATGTATGCCTTGGGGGCGGGCGTTGATGCGCCCATGAATTCTCTTTCTGCCTTTAATTTCTTTGAAAATAAAACCCCTAAATCAAAATTTGGGAACATTTATGAACTAATTGTGAATGAATATAAAGATGTTTTATTTACATTCTTGGTTTGCCTGTTCCTTTTAGTTGGCGTGTATGTTTTTTTTCAGATGGGATTAAAAGATGCTCAAAGAAAATATGATGATCTGGCCCTCAAACAAGGGGCGTTTATCAATGAGCCCCTGGAGAGCATACAAACCCAGATCCAGGAAAATAAGAGCAAAATTTCCGCGTATAAGAACATCAGGATAAAAAGCGATATGGCTTCCATTATGCTTCGGGTGGCATCTCTTTTGCCGCAAGGCGCATGGCTGACGGGTTTGAATGTACAATATGAAGGAGGCAGTGTCAAAAGTACTCATGTGACCATAGATATGACCGGGTATCTTTTTAAAGACGATCCTAATGAGCAAATGTCAGCCGTCAATAGCCTGGTGTTGGGTTTTAGGAAGGATAAAATATTGTCAAAGTTTATTAAAAAGGTGACCCTTGGTTCTTTAACACGGAATGACATGGATGGCAGGGTTGTGACGTCATTTTCTATCCATTGTTCCTGATATTATGAGCGACCTTAAAGACTTAAATTCACGCTTTGATATTAACAACATTGATATCAACCAGATCATCGAGGTTTTGACTAGATATCTCAACACCATTTTGAAGCTAGCCGTGGTCCTCGGGGCATTGGTCATTGCATGGATGATATTTAATGATTACCGTATCAAGGAGCAGGATTTGCGCCTTCAGATGTCGCAAGTGCAGCAGAAGCTCGATGTTATAGCCGGCCGGCAGAAGGCCATCGGAAATTTAGAAAATTTAAAATCTTCTTTTCAAAAAGGTATTAATGAGGATAAAATCATTAACCAGATCACAAGCTACGCGACAGCGCATGGCGTGTCCATCAGTTCTCTTTCCCCGGCCGAGAGCCAGGAGAAGACGCTGTATGATGTTATTAGATTTGATCTATCAGCGCTGGCCCCTGATTTTCAAGCGTTGGTGCTTTTTTTAAGAGATATAGAAAAATCCAAGTATTTTTTCATGGTGGATTCATGGTCGTTGAGCCAGGGGGGAGAGCAGGGAGGGATCAATTTTTCAATGGGAATCAGCGTGGTGCGTGTTCATCTATGAAGAGTTTATTTCTTTTAATTTTTTTATTTCTTGCGGGGGCGGTTTTTATAAAGGCCGATGAAACACATGTCAGCGATGAAGGGTTTATGCAGGCAGTGACCCGGGTTAGGGACCCGTTCAAGGATCCATTTGCGGCCAATTTGTCTAAGCCAATGGAAGCTCCTAAGCCATTGGTGAAGCCGCCTGAGCCGGCGCCAAGGATCTCCGCGCCGGTTGAGCCGCCGGCGGCCATGCCGCAGGAGGTTGTTTCGCTTCCCAATTTGAAGTTGGAAGGCGTGATGGTGGGGGAAGAAATGCACCAGGCCATTATTAATGGTCAGGTGGTAGGCCTGCAAGGGACCATTGATGGGGCACGGGTTGTTTCCATGACTAAAGACGGCGTTGAGCTTCTTTTTAAGGGCAAAAAGTTTTTTTTAAAAACAAATTAGCTTTTTTATCCGCAGTGGGAGAAAATTATGTTTAAATCTTTACTGGCAATAGGTATTTGGACAATTCTCTTTCTTTGCGGAAGTATTCCGGCATGGACCGGGCAGAGCATAGACGACTATTTCATTAATTCCGAATATTCCACCAAGAAGATCTCCATGGATTTTAAGGACGCCGCTTTGTCCGATATTTTAAAGATCTTTTCCAAGCAGATGGACACGAATTTTGTAGCAGCCCAGAATGTGGCGGATAAAAAGATCACCCTCTTTTTTAATGGCGTTGAGGCCGGTCAAGCGTTAAAAGAGTTATTGGATGCCAATGATCTGATCTATGAAATGCCGAAGGACAGCAATGTTTTTATCGTTAAGGCCAAGCCGTATGAGCCCATGGTCACAAAAGTTTATCAGCTCAAATACGCTTCCGTTTCTTCATCAAAATTGAATTCCACTATTTCTATTGGGAGTTCTTCGGCGGGCTCTTCAACCATGGGTTCTTCAGCGGGTTCTTCAACTACAAGCTCTTCTCTGAGTTCTTCGGCCGGAGGTTCTTCGGCGGGCTCTTCGACCGGGCTTTCTAAGAGCGGGCTGGAAGATGCGGTCACGAACTCTTTGTCCAAAGCGGGCAAGTTGATGGAAGACCCCCGTACGAACAGTTTGATCATAACTGATGTGCCCCAGCAGTTTGAGATCATTGAAAAAACCATCGCCGATCTGGATGTGCCCGTACCGCAAATCCTTATTGAGGTAGAAATGCTGGATGTTTCCAAAGCAACGGCGGACATTCTGGGGGTTACCTACGGCACCGGAACAAATTTTATTCCGTTGACTTTTACAGGAGGAGCAAAAGCGGTCAATTATCCCTTTAGCAGGAGTCCGGCCGTTATCTCGTCTTCCAGTTCTGGTTCTGGTTCTGGAAGCGGCGGTAGTAGTGCGTATAGTCCCGGTTCGTTTGATGCCACAGGCTTGACAGCGGCGTTGAATCTTTTCACCAGTACCGGCGATTCCCGCATTCTGGCGCGTCCAAGGCTTTTGACTTTAAATAATGAGACCGCTCAGATAGAAATAGCCACGGAGCAAACCCTGAGCATTGAACAAACAACCAACTCATCATCGTCAACCACAGGCGCCCTTCAATCAACCTTTACTCCCGAACGTTATACCATCGGCGTCATCTTAAAAGTGACGCCTCAGGCCAATTTGTTGACGCATGAGATTACCATGGCTGTTTCTCCCAAGGTCATTGATGCCGCCCTGTCTGTAGTCCAGCCGCCTACCGGCTCACAGCAAGGATCAATTTATGATCCAACGACCCGTGGTTCTGATTCTATTTTGAAACTTAAAGATGGCCAGAGCATGGTGATCGGCGGATTACTGCGTAACCAGGTCAGCAACACTGTTATCAAGGTCCCATTCTTCGGGGATTTGCCCTTGGTGGGGGCCCTGTTTCGCAGTAAGAATTTTTCAAAAACTGAGCGTGAATTGATCATTTTCATTACCCCGCATATCATAGATGAGAATAATCAAATGGCTCTTAAATTAGACGGCCCATCTTCTCTCCAGGCCGCGGGCATGAATGATGCCGCCGGGCGCATGGAAGAGGTGGATCAAACCTTAAATACGTATGAATTGAAAAGAAATTGACCTATGGCTCGCGTTAAGATCGGTGAAATTCTAATCAAGCAGGGACTCATTAGTGAAAATCAACTGCAGGAAGCGACTAATATCCAGAAACAGAAGAGAGGAAAACGTATTGGTGAAATCTTCATTGAAATGGGCATGGTCAAAGAAGAAGATTTTGCCATTGCTTTAGGTTCGCAGCTGTCCATTCCTTACGCATCTTACGCTTCCGGCCTTCTTAACCCCAAAACAGACCAGAATTTGGAAAAATTAGTGGATTATGAATTTGCCCAAAAGAACCTGGTTTTGCCTTTATCCAAAAATCTGCGTTCTTTGACCTGCGCGGTATTTGATCCCCTGGATTTTTTTATTTTTGATAATTTAAAGATCCTGACGGGATGTGATCTAAATCTGGTCCTTTCCACCAGGACGGACCTGCTCAAGGCCATTAATGCGTTTTACGTGACCGGTAAGGCGGCGGCCGAAAGGGAAGGCGGGACATTGCTCGACCAGGCCCTGCAAAAAAGTTATGTCGACGGAGAACTCGGCAGGAAGGTGGAAGACAAAGGGATCAGCACTGATTCGGAATTAAGTGTTGACCGTTTAATTGCCAAGGCCGAAGAAGCGCCCGTTGTTAAGCTCGTGGACCTGGTGATCCGTCAGGCCATTGATGAGAGGGCCAGTGATATCCATATCGAGCCATTTAAAGACAGACTGGAGATCCGTTACCGTATCGATGGGGTTTTATATCAAATACCCCCTCCGGCAGGACATTTGCATTTGCCCATTGTTTCACGCATCAAGATCTTGGCTAAAATGGATATCGCGGAAAAGCGCCTGCCGCAGGATGGAAGCATTTCCGCCAAATTAGAGGACCGAACGGTGGATCTGCGCGTGTCCACTATACCTACGGTGTGGGGAGAAAAAGTTGTCTTGCGTCTTTTAGATAAGATGGCCGTGAAGTTCGAGTTGGCCAATCTGGGCTTTGATCCCAAACAGCTGCAAGCCATTCGCCATGCCCTCGAAAGTTCGTATGGTTTATTTTTTGTCACAGGCCCGACCGGATGCGGCAAATCCACGACCCTGTATGCTTGTTTAAATGAGGTCTTTGACACAAGCCTGAACATCATGACTTGCGAAGATCCGGTAGAATTCAAGATCGACGGGGTCAACCAAGTCGGCGTGCGCAGTGACATTGGGCTCACTTTTGCCAACGCCCTGCGCGCTTTTTTGCGTCAAGACCCGGATATTATCATGGTAGGCGAGGTCCGTGATCTGGAAACCGCTCAAATTTGTTTACGGGCCGCTTTGACCGGGCATTTGGTCTTGTCCACCTTACATACCAATGATGCCTCTTCCGCGGTGGCGCGTTTAATAGATATCGGAGTGCCTCATTATTTGTTGACGCCGTCTTTGGTGATGGTGGTGGCCCAGCGGTTGATCCGTAAACTTTGCTCTAAATGCAAAGAGCCTTATGAAGCCCAGGGCCAAGTGGTGGGGAGTTACAAGATCAAAAGCGATCTGATCTACCGCGCCAAAGGCTGTGATGAGTGCAACCATACCGGTTATAAAGGCCGTACGCTTGTAACGGAAGTCATGACCATTAATGATGAGATCCGTAATTTGGTTTCAAAAAGTGCCGGTTATACTGAGATCAGGGACGCGGCAAGGCGCAATGGAATGGATTCGCTTTTTGAGTCAGGTATGAAAAAAGTGGAGAGCGGGCTTAGCAGTATTGATGAGATATTGGGAGTGACGACCGTTGAGGAATAATTTCTATGCCGATGTTCTCTTACACAGTTAAAGATAATGCGGGCAAGACAAAAACAGGTATCGTTGAGTCTCTCAACGATCAGGCCCTGGTTGATAAATTACAAAGTGAGGGGTATTTTATCATAGATGTCCGTTTGGCCATGGGGCAGTCTGTTCCCAGGATCGAAAAAAAGGAAACAGAATTCAGGTTTGACCATCAAGAAGTGAGGTTGGAAGATCTTCTGGTTTTTTCCCGTCAAATGGCAACCATGATCGAAGCCGGGGTCAATGTGTTACGCAGTCTGGACATCGTTATTCCGCAAATCCAGAGCAAGCGGTTATTTATGGCGATCAAGCAAATCTACGAGGACCTTAAACGCGGATCTTCTTTCAGCGCGGCTTTGATGAAACACCCCAAAATATTTGACCAATTTTGGGTCAGTTTGGCCGAGGTGGGCGAAGCTTCCGGTACAATGCCCAAGGTGCTAAACAGATTGGCTGATCATGTGGAAAAGGACGCGGCGTTTCGGTCTATTATTATCTCGGCACTGGTTTATCCGGCTGTCCTTGGCGTGGCCTCTGTAGGCGCCATCACCTTCTTTGCTTTGGTGGTGGCCCCGAGATTTGAAACGATCTTTACCGCCATGCATTCGCAACTGCCTTTCATGACCCGGTTCCTTTTGGGTATTTTTGATTTTATCAAGCATTACATTTTATTTATTGTCGGCGGGATAACCGTTGCGATTGTTTCCTTAAAAATTTATATTGCAACCCCTTTTGGCCGTTTGCGTTATGAAAAAATATTATTTGGGCTTCCGCTGGTGGGGGGCGTCATTAAGCTCATCATTGTCGAACGTTTCTCATCCCAGATGGCGATCTTAGTCGAAAGCGGGGTGCCGCTTTTATATTCTCTGGAAATTTCAGAAAAGCTGGTCGATAACAAAATTTGCGGTATTGTGATCGCGCAGGTGCGTGAACGAGTGCGGGAAGGCCGCAACCTGGCAGACGCCATGATGGAAGCGGGTTTTTTTCCTGTGATGTCCGTGCAGATGATCAAGGTGGGAGAGGAGACCGGAGAGTTGAGTAAAATGCTTCAGCATGTGGCTGATTTTTATGAGAGGAATGTGGAAGCCACTATGAAGCGTTTCGGTACTTTAATTGAGCCTTTTATGCTGATCTTCATGGCCGGCACTATAGGAACAATTGTGGTCTCTATCTTTCTTCCTTTGTTTAAGCTTGGCCAAGGGGCCGGTTATGCGCATTAAATTTTTTGAAACATCAAAAATTTTCATTAACATTTGACACGGTATCTTTTTGTATGTTATGCTTAATATAGGGGTAGTAAAGAGTAGTTATTATTATTAATTCTTTAAAAATTAAGGAGAATACTATGAAAAGATCGGATATGAAAAGCGGTTTTACCTTGATAGAAATCATCGTTGTTTTGATCATCATAGGTGTTTTGGCAGCCATTGCTTTGCCTAACCTCTTTACCAACGTCGCTAAAAGCCAAGCAGGGGAAGCCATTGCGTCTTTAGGTGTTGAAAAATCAGATGTGGAAGGCTGTCTTGCGGGCCATCCCGGCACTGAAGGAACCAGTTGTGCCACCATACCCGTTACAACCACTGCTCACTTTACTTATGGTTTTGGTACAGCACCAAGCAATGGTAATCCCTACAATTATACAATTTTAGCCGTAGCTAGTACTGCTACCGGTCTTACTGCCGGAACGGTAACTTTAACTAAAGGTTCTAATGGCGGTTTGACTTGTATGGCTAACAGCGTATATTTAGGCGTTTGTTAGTGAGGTTTTTGGTTAATTAAAAAAGGCTCCGCCAAAAAGCGGGGCCTTATTTTTTGAAGAAATGAAGGTGATGAAATATGAAGAAAAGCGGTTTTACCTTGATAGAGATCATCGTTGTTTTGATCATCATTGGCGTTTTGGCATCCATTGCCTTGCCAAACCTCTTTAAAAACGTCGCTAAAAGTCAAGCAGCAGAAGGCATAGCGGCTTTAGGCGTTGTTAAATCAGATGTGGAAGGCTGTCTTATGGGCCATCCCGGCACCGAAGGATCTAGTTGTTCCGGCTTATCATTTGTAAGTACCGCTCACTTTACTTATGGTTTTGGTACAGCACCAAGCAATGGTAATCCCTACAATTATACAATTTTAGCCGTAGCTAATACTGCTACCGGTCTTACTGCCGGTACGGTAACTTTAACTAAAGGCACTAATGGCGGTTTGACATGTATGGCTAACAGCGTATATTTAGGCGTCTGTTAGTTATGTTTTTAGTTAATTAAAAAAGGCCCTGCCTTTGGCGGGGCCTTTTTTGATTAAACTTAACATGAAAGGGCCTCTATGAAATATGTTCAATCGTATGGTTGGATCCCGGATACTCCAGACCACAGGGACTATCTTTATAGCGCCATCGCACCAAGAGTTAAACTTCCTTTAAGGGTAGATTTAAGAAGTGAATGTTCAGCGATAGAAGATCAGGGCCGGTTAGGCAGCTGCACGGCCAATGCCTTGGCCGGGAATTTGCAATTTTTAGAAGAAAAGGTCAGCGCTCAAACATACACGGATGTCAGCCGGCTTTTTATCTATTATAATGAGCGCCTGGTAGAGGGCAAGATTGGCTTTGACTCGGGAGCCATGCTTCGTGATGGTATAAAGGTGTTGGCCAAATATGGCGTCTGTCCGGAGTCAAGCTGGCCTTATGATATAGCCCAATTTACCCGTAAGCCTTCTGCCGCGTGCTACAAACAAGCTCTAAAACATCGCATCACCAGTTACCACCGCTTGCAAACGCTTAATGACATGCTTAACTGCTTGGCGGAAGGCTTTCCTTTCGTGTTTGGTTTTACCGTTTATGAAAGTTTTGAAAGTTTAAAGGTCGCCCAAACCGGCCTTGTGCCCATGCCTAAAAAGTCTGAAAGGGTTTTAGGAGGGCACGCGGTCATGGCCGCGGGATATGATCAAAAGCAGAAGCGTTTTATTGTGCGTAATTCCTGGGGCCTTGGGTGGGGGCAGGCGGGTTATTTTACCATGCCGTATGCTTATTTCGAAACCCTGGCTGATGATTTTTGGACAATCCGGCAATAGGAAAGTTAAATATGCGCAACTGGTTTAAAGTGTTTGGTCTTTTTTTTATCTTTGGGCTGTTGGTTTTTTTCAACAGCTTAAACAACAAATTTCTTATGGATGATTATTCTTTTTTAAAGAATCATTTTTTTAGCAACACAAAATTCATTTTATCTCAGTGGAACCCTTATGGACTGCAAGCATGGGGCGTCGTAAATGAAGGAATGAATATTTATTATCGTCCTTTGACCCATATTGTCTTGGATTTTTATTATGCTATTTTTAAGGACAATTTTTGGCAGTATCACCTATCGAATATCTTTCTCTTTGTTTTCGCGGCTTCATTGATCGTTGTGTTGATTGGAAGGATTTCCGGCAATTATAATCTGGCTTTTTTGGCCGGACTTTTTTATCTAATCCATCCGATCAACGGGATTGTGGTTAATTATATTTCCGGTTGTATTTTAGCCTTACAAGTGATCTTTATGCTGGGCACCATTTTATGGCTTTGGGAGTCCTTGGAAAGGAAGAATGATCGGGTGTTCTATGCCCTAAGTTTGTTATTTTCTTTTTTATCCTTGTTTTGGCATGAAAGCGGAATAATGATCCCGTTTTATGTTTCCGCGGTCATTTTATTATTCAGGAAAGACCCATTGAAAGAAAAGGCAGTTTATCTTTTTCCTTATTTTTTAATCGTTTTTTTCTATATCGTCTTCAGGTTCTTTTTTGTAAGCATCAATGAATCTCTTTTAAAACAAATAGCCCTGTTTCATATGACCCCATGGGAGTATTCCGCGGGTTTATTTAAGATCTTTAGCTGGTATATTGGTCAGTTATTTTATCCAAGAGGCGTAGTGACGCAGTGGGTCACTCCGGCTTTGTTCCAGCACATATTTTTGGAAAATTTGGGCACGATCTCATTATTAACTTTTTTCTTTTTGCTTTTCGTCAGGTTTTCCAGAGTAAAAATATGCCAACTGGCGCTCGCTTGGTTCTTGATCGGTTTTGCCCCTGCCTGCCTGGCGGCATTTAGGAGGCCGGATGTCGGTATTTATATTGAGCCGATTTGGTTTGTTTTTTCTTCCATCGGATTTTTTATCTTAATCGCTTATTTTTTTGTATTTATTCTGGATCGTATGAAAAAAGTCGGACTGGTGTTGTTATTTATTGTGATCTTTGCTTGGGGCGCCGCTTCCCATGCCTATAATCGAATATGGGCCGATCAAAAGACTTATACCCGTTATTGGTCTCAACAAGTTCCAAATTTAAAATGGGCTTATTTTTATATAGCCGAAGCTTATCAGGATGAAAAGGCTTTTAATGAAGCCAGGAAATATTATAGATTGGCTTTAGGGGGCCAGATGTCTGATGATTTAGAAATAGATAATAATCTCGGAGTCTTGGATGAGCGGGAAGGCCATTGGAAAGAAGCGGAATTAGATTATAAAAGAGCCTTAAAGGTAGAC
>CAYNGE010000023.1:0-15108 GCA_964396865.1 uncultured Planctomycetales bacterium | reverse complement strand
ACGCTTAAGATCATGGCCAGGTTCAAGAGGCACGGCCCGAAAGCCGGGGCAAAAAACGCATTTAAAGAATACAGGATCCCTACCTGAAGCGCGGTCAGGGCGATCAGGATCAGATATGGGAACATGATGCGCGTCAAATCAACCGTCAGCTGTAATTTGGCAGGTTCGTTGATAAATCCGGGAGCTATCAACCGTACGATCCAGGGAGCCGCAACCATGCCTATGACAGTAATGGCCCCTAAAATGATCACTCCCCAGGCCATGACCGCGTTAATGCATTCCTGCCATTGCTCTTTGGATCTTTTTTGGGAATACTCCAAAAGGACCGGCACAACGGCCGCGTTGGACGCCCCTTCACCGGCTAAGTCCCTTAATAAATTAGGGATGCGCTGGGCCACAAAAAACGCTTCTGCCAAAAAACCTGTGCCTAAAAACCGCGCCAGGATCACATCACGCAAAAATCCCAGCACGCGCGAGGCTAATACCCCGCAAGCAACGATGCCGCCGGATCTCAAAAGATGGTGGTGCTCAAAGGGCCGGGGGCCCTCGGTATGAGAGGAAGATTTATCAGTTGACATGTTGGAAGCGGTTTGTTATTATCTCTGACTTATTAAAGATTCCCGCTTTCGCGGGAATGACAATTATAAATTTTTGGAGAAATTATGCCACAACGTCGTACTGCTATTAAAGATCTACGTAAAACGAAAACCCGGCACTTGCATAATCTGAATATTAAAACCGATCTGAAAAAGACGGTCAAAAAATTCCTCAGCGCCGTGACCGCCAAAAAAGAAGATTCCAAAGATTTATTAAAAGAAATTTACAAAAAATTCGATAAAGCGGCCAATCGTCATGTGCTGCATAAAAAGACAGCCGCCCGTCGTAAATCCCGCTTTGCGAGAGCTTTAGCGGCCCCAAAGCAATCCTAATTCCACCACTACTTTTTCCAGGGCGTATTGAGGATCAAGGCGGCTGCGTTTGATATTCAGGTCCGCTTCTTGCAGGGCTAAAAGCCCCCGCTTAAAACGCTCTTTACCGCAAGCCTGGCCTTCTTTGCCCCAATACCATACCAAAGCGCCCATGATCTTTACAGGAAACACATGATCGTGATGCAATTTGTCAAGTATCTTCAATGCCTCACCGCTCTTTCCGGCGGTTATCAATTTGGTCATATCAAAGACATTGGGACCTTCCGGCCTTGAAAACACCGCTTGCTTCGCATAAAGAACCAGATCTTTTAGATCGCCTTTAAACGTCTTTTCTGCTGACTCTAAGATCACATCGCAGTACTCCGCCGGTTTTCGGCAAAAATTAAGCAGCACCTGAGCGTCCCCGGACCTTAATTTATGGACCTGGCGCAAAATGATCAGACGGCGGGGAGCGATGACGGGCAGGGTCAAGAAGGATTTTGAAAGCGCATCGTCAGGAAGTTTGTCGGCATCGAGATTATCAAAATCAAAGCTCAACGCTTCCTGATAATTCTTAAAGAATTTATTTTTGATCTCAGCAATTCCGGCATCTTTGGCTGCCAGGTCATCGCCAAGGAACAGATGAATCATATTTTACCAATTCTCGACGGTGCGATCGACAACGCGGGTGGCAAGGTCAGTCAACGCGGCGTCAAGTGCGGCGCTCTGCGATGAGGCCTGGGCCCCATTGAGATAATACGTTGTCTCCCCGGCAAAAGAAGGCTCTGTCCAAAGAACTTTGCCGGTAGCGGTATCGGTCAATTTCAAAGAAACAACGACACGGACACGGTATTCCTGGATATTCTGATTCACATCAACGCGCAAAGCGTCTTGTTCAAGAGTAAGTAAAGCGCCGTCCATCACCAAATCCGCTTTGTCCGGGTCGGCAATACGCAAATGACCGTCAAATAAAAACCTGTCATTAATGGCAGTACGCACATTGCTTTCCAAGGCCGGAACATAAAGCGCCCGGGTATCCTGATTGATATACTCCACTTGATTTTTGAAAGGATTAATGGCGATCCTACGGTAATTGCTAGGCAGCAGGGACCCGGTCGTATACCCGCAACCGGCCAATTCCAATACCAATACCATACACAACAAAATACGTGCCATCATTCACCGATCGCTTGCAGACGGGCCTGGGCTTTAAGCGCCCAAGGAGTGTCCGCGTATTGATTAATGATCTCTTTATAGTAAATCCGCGCGGCTTTCAAAGTTTTCTGCTTTTCATAAAACTTGGCGATGACAAAATTATTTTCCGCCTCTTTATCCCTAAGAAGAGCTATCTGCGCTTTGGCTTGCGGGGTCAATTCGCTGTCAGGATGGGTTTTGACAAATTCTTTAAACTCCTGCATGGCCACATCCGTCACCTTCTGCTCATGCTGCGCATCCGAGGCGCGGCTGGTGTCCGCCATGGCAATTTGGAATTTAGCGGCACGGGCCCATTCGGAGGTCGGATAATCATTCATGGTCTTCTCAAATTCATCCCTGGCTTCCTGATACAAGCCTTTTTCCTTCAAAAAAAGCCCGATCTTATACTGGGAGATCGCCGCATACTTGCCGTAAGGCGCATTTTTAATGACCGTCCGGAATATTTCAATGACCCGTTCGTCGCTGCCTAAAACCACCTCCGACCATTTGCCCCGGCGGTCCCTTCCTTCGAGAAAATAATTACCAAGTTTATATTCCAAACCGACGATTTGCGCGGCACGTTCGCTGAAGGGATATTTATCAATGACCAACTGGTAAGCTTTAAACGCATCGTAAGGCTTATCTAAACTTTCCAGGCATTGGCCGGTAAAAAATTCGGCTTCCGGAGCTTCTTTGGCGCGCGGATAATTCTTGATCAATTTCTTGAATTCCGCCATGGCTTTATCATATTTTCCCTGGTCCATAAAACTTTGGGCAAATTCCAACTGGGCGGCAGGAGTCGATTTGACCTCCCATTTAGGATTAATGAATTTACCGGTTTCGGGGGTCCAGATCCAGACGGCATGGCAGAGCGATGGAGACAGCCCAAAGAATATAACAGATAAAAGTATTATTCGACGGAACATATTCGGTAAATCTAACATAGTTACCCGCTTTTGTCAACGTGCTTAGGGCCGGATCCGGGACCATTGGGCCTTTTACACTTAGTGGTCAATGCTCCCGCAATTTTGACCGGTAAAGATGCTTTCAAGTGTATGCCGTCACCCAAAAATTGAACCTCCTGCACCTGGCCCTGGCTATGGGCCAAATTGACCAAATCCATGCGATCAGCCGGCAGGACAATATCAACATCCACGGAATCTTGCGATAAGATATCTTCGATCAATAAAAGCAACTGTTGGATGTTTTCCCCTTTGAGGGCGGAAATGCCCATCACATTCTCGATATTCCTCTTGAATTCATCCAAACGTTGTCTGGCTTCAAGCTTATCTATTTTATTAAGAGCTATGATCGTAGGCTTGTTTAAAACCTTAAGTTCATCGAGCACGACATTGACCGCGTCGTAAAATTTCCGATAATCAGGATGGCTGATATCCAGCACATGCAATAACAGATCCGCCTCCTGGACTTCCTCCAAGGTGGCCTTAAAGGCCTCGATCAACCCATGCGGCAAGGCGTGCATAAACCCGACGGTATCGGAAAAAATCACTTTACGATGATTGGGCAATAATGCCTGGCGGGAAAGTGAATCCAAAGTGGTGAAAAGCCCGTCGTGCACGAGGGCCCCGGCCTGGGTCAATGTATTTAACAAGGTTGTTTTACCGGCATTGGTATACCCGACTAATGCCACTGTCGGAATTTTTTGCTCTTGACGTTTTTTGCGTTTGACCTGACGGCTTTGGGTGATGTCTCTTAGGTCTTTCTTAAGCCTGGTGATACGATCGCTGATGCGCCGCCGGTCAACCTCCAGCTTAGTCTCCCCCGGGCCGGAGGTGCCGATGCCGCCGCCTAAACGCGACATTTCTTCTCCATGGCCGGAGAGCCTGGGAAGCCTGTACTCAAGCTGGGCTAATTCCACTTGCATTTTACCTTCCAGGGAAGTCGCGCGCCGGGCGAAAATGTCAAGAATGACCTGGGTGCGGTCTAAAGTTTTGATCCCAAAGTCGCTTTCCAGATTGCGCTGCTGGGTGCCCTTAAGGTCCGTGCTTACGACAACAGCGTCCATGCCTCCAGCCCGGCACAACGCCGCGATCTCCTCGACCTTGCCCTTGGTGAGCATATGGGAAGCGGTGGGCGGCTGGGTCTTACAAAAAACGGTCTGGACGATCTCGCCGCCGCAGGAATCGATCAGTTCCCGCATCTCCCCGGCTTCATCCTCGGGCGACCAACTGCTGTGCGCGTGCTCAACGACCACGGCTAATAGTATTTTTTCTTTCATAGCATCATGCGTCCATTTATTTGCCCGGCAATGACATCCGCTATCTGTTGGGCGGACTGGCCGTGAGAAATGTCTATCCACTTCAAACGTTTGTCCCGCCGAAACCAGGTCAGTTGACGCTTGGCAAAATGACGGGAGTTTCGCTTCATCAAATATTTGGCCCGCGTTAGATCATATTCCCCTTTTAAATATCCCGTCACCTCAGGGATGCCTATGAGCATCCGGGCGGTGCGGCTCAAAGGCTGCTGCGATACTATCCGGACCTCCTCAACTAATCCGCGCGCGAACATATCTTCCACGCGCGCCTCGATCCTTTGATAAAGTTCTTCGCGCGGCCGGTTGAGAGCAAAAACTTCAACCGGCATCCGGCCCCAGAGGCCCTGGCGTTTTTGCTGCAGACGGGACATCGGCTCTCCCGTGGATAAAGCCACTTCCAAGGCCCGAATGATCCTCTGAGGATCATTAGGATGGATCTTCCCGGCTGCCTGCGGGTCCAAAACTTTCAAGCGTTCATGCAATGGTCCCAAGCCTTGTAAGGACGCCTGTTGTTCTAATTTTTGGCGTACATCTTCGCTGCCGACATCCTTCTCAAAAATACCGTCCAACAAAACCGACATGTACATCCCGCTGCCGCCTACCACCAAAGGTATTTTGCCGCGCGCGCGGATATCCTCGATGGCCGCGACCGCCAACTGGCGATAGCGCGCCACATTAAAGTCCTCGCCGACAGAAACAACATCAACCACATGATGCGGCAGCTGACTTAAAATTTCGGCAGAGGGCTTATCGCTGGCAATGACGATCTCACGGTAAACCTGCATGGCGTCACAACAGACGATTTCGCCCGCAAGCCGCTTGGCTAAACGTAAACCTGCCTCTGATTTACCGACGGATGTTGGGCCGACGATGAAAATAAGGGGGACGTCTTTCATCAAGGATAGATCATGGTGGAATACCCTAACTTAGCCAGGCGTTTTTCCAGATCCTCGGCATCCTGAAGCGAACTCATCTGCCCCACACGCACACGATAGAATTTCTCCCCGTCGGCCGCGGTGGTCTGGACAATATAGGCGTACTGTCCGCCGCCTTTTAAACTGTCCGTTAAAGTGATGGCCCGGTTCCTGTCTAAAAAAGATCCCACTTGGACTGCGAAATATTGCTTTTCTTCCAAAAGCTGCCTGGCAATGGGAGCTTCCGGACTTTTGGGAAATTCATTGATGACCTTGTTTAAATATTCACCGGCTTTTTCCCATCGCATCAATTTCAAATCGGCGCCGGCGATCTTCAAATAAATAAGGCTCAAAAAGGAAGAATGAGGACTGTGCTTTAACAATTGCTCTCCTGTTGCAAGCGAGTCTGTATAAAATCCGGCCATATAAAATCCCTCGATCATGCCTAAGGCGGCCTTATCATAAATATCCCGGGATGGATGGGCATTCATCACTATTTGGAAAGCATTACGCGCATCGGCGTATTGCCCCAGACGCAACTGTGCTAAGCCAAAATAATAATGCGCCTCCGCACGCTGGGAGGGGTCATTGCTGCTGTTAAGGACTTGGGATGCCAAGTCTCTGGCCTTGGTATAATCTTTGTTCATGACCGCAGCTTCGATGTCCGGCAAAGCCGCATAGAGTTTGGCCGTAAAAACTATCATGACAACACAGACAGCGATGATCCGTTTCATAATTATCCTTTCAAAGCTTGGGTTAAATCCGCGATCAAATCTTCCGCTCCCTCGATACCGACGGAAACGCGTACGGTTTCTTTGGTTATGCCGGAGGCTTCAAGCCCTGCCGCACCCATAGAAGAGTGGCTCATAAACCACGGCGACTCTACCAAAGATTCTACACCGCCCAACGATTCCGCCAATGCAAAATATTTTAATTTTTTAAAAAGATTATTCAAGGACACTTTTTGGGTGTCCAGTTCAAAAGCAAGCATGCCCCCAAAGCCCTTCATCTGCTTTTTGACCAGTGCCTGCTGAGAATGACTCTTAAGGCCCGGATAATAAACTTTTTTAACACAGGGATGGCTCTCAAGAAAATGCGCGATCTTAATGGCATTGGCCTGGTGCTCTTCCATGCGGGGTCCCAAAGTTTTGATCCCGCGTAAAACTAACCAGGCATCATGCGGGGACTGGGAAACTCCCAGGGCATTGACTAAAAAACGGCCGTGCTCCTGCAATTGTTTGTTACCATAAATGAGGGCCCCGCCGACGACATCCGAATGGCCGTTTAGATACTTGGTCGTCGAATGCACCACCATGTCCGCCCCGAATTCAAAAGGCCTCTGAAAATACGGCGAAAGGAACGTATTATCAACGACGCTTAAAGCTTGGGCGCTATGGGCCACGGCAACTGCCGCCTCAATGTCGATGATATTAAGCAATGGGTTCGAGGGCGTTTCAATCCATACCATTTTGGTATTTTTGCGTACCGCGGCCTTGACCGCGGCACAATCGCGCATATTGATAAAAGAAAATTCATATCCCATGGGTTTTAATACAAGATCAAACAAACGGTAGGTACCGCCATAAATGTCATCGCCCGTGATGATATGCACACCGGGTTTAAGGAAAAAAAGCGCGATCGTGATCGCCGCCATGCCTGTAGCCGTCGCTGAACAACCGGCCCCGCCCTCCAAGTCCGCGATATTAGCTTCCAGGGCCGCGCGTGTTGGATTGCCGGAACGGGTGTAGTCAAAGCCCTTGTTTTTGCCAAGCTCGTCGAAGAAAAAAGTCGAGGTCGGGTAAATCGGGGTGATCACCGAATTAAATGTTTTGTCAATATTAACGCCGGTATGCACGGCCTTGGTTCGGATGTTCATGTAAAAAATATTATATCAACTCCCATGCCTTCCATGCAATCTTAATCTCTTACTCTTTACGAGCGCGATCGGCTTGATGCCTATAAGGGAATTGGTCAAAAAAGCGGCATCGGCTTTTGTCAACATGTCCGGCGTCAAATTTCTTTCTTTCACAGGGACCTTCAAACGACGGGCCTCTCGCAGGATTTGCCCGCGGGTGATGCCTTTTAAACATCCCGAGGACAATGGGGGTGTAAATAAGATCCTGTCTTTGATCCAAAAAATATTCGCGCGGCTGGCTTCAAAAATGTAGTTACGGCGATTCAATAAAAGGGCTTCATCGAACCCTTGCGCCTGAGCTTGCGCAAAAGCCAGCGCAAATAATCCATAATCTAAAGATTTCACGTCGGCCAAACGGTCATTGGCGGCGCGGTCAGTCTTAAAAAGGCACACGCGATATTCTTTTTGATCAGAATTTTTATAGGACAGCGCCGCGATCATCACATGCGTCTGTTGTCCTTCCAGCCAGACCATAAGCCTCACCCGGGCGCAAGGAAGATGGTTGCGATGCAACACTTCCTTTAATACAGATGGATGAATAGACGGCAGTTTCATCTTCAAGGCCTTCAAACCGCGTCTTAAACGCGCCAAATGCAAAGCAACATCCAGGATCTCCCCGTCAAGCCCAAGCATCGTTTCAAACACGCCCCGGCCTCGGAAAACACCCGGAGTAAAAACTTCCAGTATTTTGTCGTTTACTTTGATATATTTGCCATCAAGAAAGATGATGTGTTTCATATCAGCTAAAAACTTTCTTTATCGTATCCATCAACGGCCGGGCCTTGACTAAGGTCTCCTGCCACTCAGACAGGGGCTTGGAATCCGCCACAATCCCGCTGCCAACGTGAAAAGTAATTTGATCGCGGCCTAAAAACATGGTGCGTATCATCACGCTAAAATCCATGTCCCCTGAAAAACTCATATACCCCAACGCGCCGGTATAAAGACCCCGCGGGTGATCCTCCAATTTCTTGATGATCTTCATCGCCTCGATCTTGGGGCAGCCGGTCACTGAACCGCCGGGGAACGTCGCGCCAAGCAAATCAAATTGATCACAATTGTCCCGCAGACGTCCCTGGACCGTCGATGTCGCCTGAAAAACAGAACTATACGTTTCGATCGTCCGTTGGGCCTTGACCTTGACGGTGGCATAATCGCACACCCGGCCTAGATCATTGCGTTCCAAATCCGTGACCATCAAAAGTTCGGCGATCTCCTTGGGGCTGTCGCGCAATTGCTTTCTTAACAAGCCATCCTGGGCTAGGGTCGTCCCTCTGGGACGGGTACCCTTCATCGGCTTGATCTGGGCCATTGTGTTTTGCAATTTCAAAAAGCGCTCCGGCGAAACGCTTAAAATCACCTGCCGGCCGTCATCAAAATAGGCCCCGAATTCCGATGGGAAAAGCGTGCGCAAGATCCCATAAATGTCCGTCGGCGAAGCCGCCTCGCGCCAACCGGGTATGCAGACCCTTATTTGATGGGAAAGATTGATCTGGTAAATATCTCCCCGGCGTATATGTTCCAGGGCCCGGCGCACGGCTTTCATATACCCGGCTTTAGTGAAATTGCTTTTGAATTGAAGACTATAACGCCTGCGATCGCTTAAGAGCTCTCTTCCTTTGCCGCCCGACGATCTTAATTGCCTTAAAATGTCATTGATGCGGGCTTTAGAAAAACTCGAAATGATAAGCCGGTGTTTTTTGTGGTCCACGGTCAAAACAGTATCATAAAGTCCGAAAAATAGAGAGCCGTCATAACCCAAATATCCGACCGCGCCGGCGGGAAAAGACAGGCGGCTTGTCTTTGGAGAAAGGCGGTACTTATCAAAAATATCTTTAAAACAGGATAACTTGCGGCCGGCCACTGTTGTGAAAGGAGCAAAACCGATATAGGAAAAACGCGCATTGGGCCTGCGCAGGCTGCTGTCTAAAAAAAACGCATACGGCTGGTCTTTAAAAATACAAAAAAGACTGAAGGGGTCCCTTGCGAAAGGCAGGGAGTATTGATGCATAAATTAAAAAAGTACTGCTTGGGCTTTTTGACTTAATTTGAAGACGGGTTTCTCAACGCCGAATTGAGACAGAAAAACAGATGCCTTATGCAGGTCTTTGTCCCCTGCCATTTCCATCAGGCGCAAGAATACCTCCACGGTCATATGGACGTCCGCCATGGCGCGGTGTGTTTGATCTACCACGATGCCTAAAGATCGGGCCAAATAAGCGAGCCTATGATTGCTTAAATACGGCAATAGGTCCCGGGCCATTTTTAAAGTGTCCACCGCCGGGGTCTGATCATTGAGCCTGCGGCCGACCAAGGCAAGCTCATAACACAGAAAATTCAGGTCGAAACGCACATTGTGGCCAGCCACACATGCCCCGCCGATAAAATGGATCATCCCGGGCAGGATGTCACAAGCGACAGGGGCTGTGACAAGCATGTCATCCGTAATATTATTGATCCGGGTCGCTTCGGGCGGCAAAGGCCTTTGGGGATTGACCAATGAATAAAATTCGTCTACCACCCGGCCTTCTTTGACTTTGACAGCGGCGATCTCGACGATGCGGTCGCCATCCATGGGGGAAAGCCCTGTAGTCTCTACGTCGAAAATCACGAATTCGGTAAATTTAATGTTCACTAAATCTTCCTGCCCAGCTTTTTTAGCGGGGTTTTAATGATACCGTATAAGAAGAGATCAGCTCTGAAGGATGATACGCTTTTTTTGCCCGCGCCACATTAGGCATTGCGAAATCATCCATGGCATTGATCCTGCTAAAATCTTTTAATTGTTCATCCGCGCAAAAACTTTTGAAAATATACGCCGCTGCCCCGGTCATTGCCAGATCCGTAATTTCCGCGTAAACGCAAAAAGTCGCTTCATCCAACGCATAACCAAAGGTATACCCTATGATCTTTTGGTCCGCTTTCAAAACCCGGACGATCAGCCCCAACGGTCTCCAAAATTTCAATAAACGCCCGTGCACCAGACGGTTTTCTTCCAGCATGGACCGGTAAACATCGTCGCTGGCAGCTAAAGCGCGGGTGGCTGCCCAACTCTCATAGAGCGCCTGACAAGCGTTAAAATCTTCATCCGTGTAAGGCCCAAAAGTACACGACCTGTGATGATTTTCAAAATAATTGCAATCATGCCTTTGGGACTTGTAGGCCTTGCCTTTAAGCGCCTTTATATCCTCTTTACGGTACACATATTCCGCTGGCTTTAAGTATTGATTATAACGGTCTTGCCCAAAGGATAGCAACAAATTTTCAGGAATATTTTCTATACGGTTGACCGCCTTGGGGGCCCCCTGACGGGCCATATGTGTAAAGGCCTGTTCTATGGTTGGCGAATTAAAATCCTCTCCCAATGGCGGCAGATATAAAAAGCATCCCGGATCTCCATGCGCAAAGATGCATAAACTTTGTCCCATCATTTTTATTTCGAAATCAAAAAAATCACACCAGGCAAACAAGCTGACAAAAGAAAAACTGGATAGGGGTCTTTTTCCCCGCGCTAAAAAAGACTCCACCAACGTTTTTTGTTCTAAAAGCCGGTCGTTGTTCATAGAGAAGGCAGATCAAACAAATGCAGCAATTCCAGGGCATACGGGGTGTAATCGTGGAACATGGCTTTATTGCCAGCCAAAAATTCCCGGGCATCCCGTCGGCTGAGAAAAACTTTCAGATAATCGACAAAACTATCGAAATCGGCTTGATGCTGATGGTCTTGCACATACGGACAACTCAAATGCACATACACACAAACTGCGTCGGGCGTCTGAGAGAGAATGAAAGGGTATAACGAACACTCCAAAGGCCGCTTGGCATAAATGCCGCAGGTGCTGTCTGCAGCATTGAAGAAACGGCATAAATGACTTCCGCAGGCTTGAATGGTTGTAATATAACCTTCCTCGTCTAAAGCCATATTCCCGGTTATTTGGCCAGCCAAGTTTTCTTGGTCCCTCATGCCTAATTTAGGACGCCAGATAGAGTCCGCCTGTTTATACCGGCAACAGCCGTCGCATTTAAGGCAAACTTTAGAAGGGACAAATTGTTTAAGAAGAAGTTCTGACATAACTCTATGGCTTTCTGAGTGTAACTTGGAAACTACAACTATTTGACTATACTTCCTAAAGCGATATCTTTATCCGGCATCAGCAAAGACATTCCATCGGCATCCGAAGCTGCCAAAAGCATACCATTGGAAGTCTCTCCGCGGATAATCGCGGGCTCCATATTGGCAACCAGGATGATCCGCCGGCCGACCAGTTGCTCAGGTGTATAGGCCTTGCGTATCCCGGCGACGATTTGCCGCACATCACGGCCGGTGTCTACCTGCAAAATATAAAGACGGTCCGCGTTGGGATGCTCCTTAACCTCTTTGATCCGGGCCACCACCATCTCAACTTTTTTAAAATCTTCAATATTGGCCATATCAACACTTCCTTCCTTAATAGGCTAGACAAGGAAAGCATTATAACCAACTTAGGCTTTACAATCAACCCCCTCTCCCCTAAAATGCCCTTATGCATTTTTTCAAACGACACGCCAAATTCATCGTATTGCTTCTGGTCCTTGGCACCGGCATCATCATCACAGCCCCTTATGCCCGCTTTCAGGGCTTCCTTTCCCAGGGCGATCATGGCCGTGATCTTTATGCGGCCCAAGCGGTTTGCCGAGGAGAGCTTCCTTACAGGGATTTCTGGTGGGTGTACGGCCCCTTGATGCCATATTATTACGGCCTGTTCTTTAAGATTTTCGGGGTCCAAATCAGCAGCGTTCTGTTAGGCGAATTGATCCTCAAAATCTCAGGCGGCATTCTCATTTGTCTTGCCATGATGCAAATAGGTTCTCTGGCAGCTGCTTATCTTACGGCCTGCTGGTATCTGCTCTTTGCTCAGGATTTTTTCTTTACCTACAATCACATCGGCGGCGTTGTCATGATCTTGGGCGCGGTTTTTTGTCTTTTATCCTATATTCAAAAAAACCGCTTTGGTTTTGCATGGGGGGCGCTCGCTTTTATCTTTATATTAAGTCTGATCAAGATCAATTTCGGGTTAGCCGCGTTGCTGGCGTGTGTCATTACAGTAGCGGCAAACGATCTTGTACGTCGCGTTCCTTTCAAAAGGCCCAAAAAACTTTTCTTTACTGCGGCCTTTGTAGGGCTTCCTCTTTTGCTCTATGCCATTTATTGGTATTTATTAAAAAATTTATCCGCGGCGGAGATCCGCCAATGCCTTCCTTATGGGGACCCATTGCTGGAATCGGCCCAGCGTAACAACGCCGGTCTGTGGATCGTGATCAATAACTTTTTACAAATAACCTTTCGTACAGCGACATCCAACTGGTTTAATTTCGCTTTTGCCGTCATTATCAATGCCAGCGGCCTGCGATGTATATACCTTTTTGCAAGGAACAAGCTGTCCCCTGAACGCAAAATCACCTTAGGGTTATCTTTAGGACTGCTCGGCCTTTTTTATGTAGCCTGTTTTCATGAATATCTCAAAAGCGGCGTGTGGTACCGGGGTTTCTGGGCCCAGCCTCTAAGCATAATGATCTCTTTTTTGCTCATCGACATAGCCAGCCAAAGTGTTCCTAAAATAATGCGCAGGATAGTTTTTGCTTTTATCGCGTTATTGGCCGTCATGTCCTGGTGGATCTCACAGTCGCACTTAAAATCCGAAAAAACTGAAAGCCAATTTTTATCTATGCCGCGGGCAGGTGTCTACGTAAGCAATGCCCCCTCGTGGATCGCCACTGTGCAAGAGACGACTGATCTCTTAAATAAAACCCTCAAACCCGGCGAACTGTTCTTTGCCCTGCCTTATGATTGCCTCTATTATTACCTGACGGACAGGAAGGCGCCTACGCGCCAGCTGATCTTCTTTGAGCATGTCAGGATCTCTCCGGAGCAGGAACGGTCCGTGATCGCCCAACTGGAGAAAAATCATGTCAATTACGTTGTGGCCTCAAGCCGTGCTTACGCCACCCAGGAACCCGGACTTGGCATCTTCGGGAAGACCTATTGCCCCTTGATCGGAAAATATATCCGGGAAAATTTTGTGCCCATAGCCCGCTTCGGCGATTGGAGCGATGAACCGGGCTGGGCATGGAACCACGGCACATTGATCCTTAAACGTAAAAAATAAACAACACAAGAACAATTCAATGTGTCCCAATATATCTACTGCCCAGGGCCTGTTTAAGGGTATTGATAAGCTCAGGATTAACAACGAACCCTAATTCTTCTGCTTTATGTACGTCGCCCCAAGCCTTGCCGTATTGTCTTAGTCGATAATAAGTGTTGCCGCGGTTGTAATAAGCGTCCGCATAATTAGGATTGATTTCAATGGCCCAGGTAAAATTTAATAGGGCCTGCAAAAAATTGCCTTGAGAGGCATAAATAATACCGCGGTTGTTATAGGCGTACACAAAATTAGGGTCTATTGCAATGGCTCTATTATAATCAAGGATCGCTAAAGCGAAATTGCCTTGGTCATCATACAAAAGGCCGCGGCTATAGTACGTCTCTGCTTTATGAGGAGATTTGCCGACGGTATCATTCCATAAAGTAAACTCATCTTTCCAAACTTTATTTCTTTGATAAGTCAATACTGAAAAACTCATGAGAATGACCGCCGCAGTCACATTTAATTTCCTTACATCCGCTTTCCTGATATAAATCAAGCCCGTGGCCAAAAATACAAAACCGACGCTGGCCAAATACATCCGGTATTCGGCTATGACATGTTTGATCGGAATAAAACTCGATTCCACGCTTAAGGCAATAAAAAACCACAAAATACCAAATGAAAGAATGCGGTACGATCTGTACGCCGCTGCCGCCAGAGCTAAAAGGCAGAGTAAGAAAATCCCGGACATGAATGTCTGATAATCCATTTTGGATGATATAGGATAATCATAATCAAAATTCAAATTGACCGGCACAAACAAGAGCCTTACATAGGTACGCACAACGTTTAATTGGGTTAAAAAATACTGTTGACGGCCTATACCGCCGCGGGCCCTGGTAATATCAATATGGGAATTAGAATTAGAATCTGCGATGTTCGCAACTGCTATCGTTTGCGGAGGCGTTCTTAACAATAGTATAGGAACAATAAGAACGATGATAAAAAATGGTATCAAGCGCCTGCAGCGTTTTCCTATCGTTTCATGCAAAGAGCTTAAAAAATAAAATTCATACAAAGCAAGCATTAACGGTAACGTGACCACAAATTCTTTACAAAACATGGCGGCAAAGGCTGCCCCGTAACTTGCGATCATATATCTTTTTTGAAAGCGGCATCTGTACTGAATATATAAAAGCAATGTTAGCAGGTAAAAAAATGCCCCCATCAACACAAAACGCTGGGTAATAGAATTAACCGGCTCTGTTTGAATGGGATGGCATAAAAACAACATCGCCCCAAAAAATGCAGGCCATTCCAGGGGGCAAAAAAGAACCGGTTTAGGCGCCGAGTATAAATACAAAGTGGATTTGATCAGCAAATAAACCAAAAACGCGTTAAGGCAATGAATAAGGAGATTAATTAATCGATAGCCGGCAGGATGTAAATCACATAACTTGTAATTTAACGCAAAACTCAAGCCTACCAAAAACCTCGTGTTAAAGGCATTAAAAATCTTGGGTATATCAATTTTCTTAATGACCTCGTTTCTTTCTATGCAAATTTTATCATCATAATAAAAAGCTTTGCTTTGCAGGGAAGGGATGTACAGCGCAAGCCCATAGAATACTACGGCCATTAATACCCAGACATTCGAGCTGTTGGAATTATTCTTCATGGGGATTTAATTTTATTGGCGGGGTCGACGGGAGTTGAACCCGCGGTCTTCAGCGTGACAAGCTGATGTGTTAACCAGGCTACACCACGACCCCGT